>DASTIQ010000149.1 GCA_035717485.1 Thermoanaerobaculia bacterium
ATCCACTCCCCCGCCGCCGGCCGGCGCGCCGACCCGCCGGGACCCGCGGGCGCATCCGAGCGGCCCAGGACGTCGCGATCCGGGCCGTACGCGCTCACGCGCCGCCGGAGCCCGCCCAGCGCCGTCTCCCGATCCCTCGGAAGGACGTACTCGGGGTGAACGGTGAGGGCCGAATACGCGACGCGGCCGTCGCGGTCCAGGAATTCGAGGGAGTAAACGATGCCCGGCGAGCCGCCGGACCAGCGCACGACCGATCGGCCGGTCGCGCGATCACGCTCGATCGACGGCGGGCCGAGAGCGACCCGACGGGGAACGACGATCAGGCGCTTCCACGGCGTCGGCTCGCCGTCGACGTCGACCGGAAAGATGGGCCGGACGCGCCATCGCATCGGGCCCGTTCCCATCTCCGCGAGATCGCGCGGCGACGGCCGCCAGGCGGGATCCGCCGTTCGCCAGCTCCGCGGCGGCGATCCCGACTCCGGCGCCACTTCGATCCGGTATCCGCTCGCGCCCGGCGTCAACGTCCAGGAAAACCGGGGCGGAGCGCGCCCGAAGACCGCGTCCTCCGGCGGATCGATCGTACGAAACGCCTCGGCCGATCCGCTGATCGCGATCACCGCGACCGGCGGGGATTCGAGCCGCTGCGGAGATTCGATCGCGATCGAGATCCGGTGTCCCCCCGCGTAGGAAAACGGCATCGGCACGTGAGCCTGGACCTCGACCGGCTGACCCGCGGTCACCGCCGCGACGAAACGGTCGAACGGAAAGCCGTCGAAGAGCCACGAACCCCGGACGGTTCCCGTTCCCGACGTCGCGAGGAGACCCCGGGGATAGACCGTCTCGCCCTGTCCGATCGCCGCGCCCTCGACGGGAAAGACGACGGCCGCCGTCGTCACGCCGACCGGGGCGCCGACGGCCCCCGCCGGGTAGACGAGGAGGGGCGCCGCGCTCGGAGAAGCGGACCCGTCCGGATTGCGAACGCCGATGCCGACGGCTCCCGCCGGCGCGTCGCCGGAAACCGAGACGACCGCGTGGAGCTCCGAAGCGGAGACGAATGTCGTCTGGTCGGCCGAAACGAACTGCGAATTCGACGTGACGGCCGCGCCGGGCGCGAAGTTCGAGCCCGCGATCACGAGGCGCGCGCCCCGTGTTCCCGCCGCCACACCGCGCGGAGAGATCGAGGCGATCTGCGGCCCGACGGACGGAGCCGCGACGGAGAGAGAAAGAGAATTCGACGTTTGCCCGTCCGGGTTTCGGACCGTGACGCTCCTCGTCCCCGGCGTCGCCCCGGGAATCGGCGAAAACGTCGCGGAGATCTGCGTGGGCGAGATCACGGCGACCGATGAGACCGTGACGTCTCCGCCCGATACCTGAACCGACGCGCCGGGCTGGAAATGGGTGCCGGTGAGGACCACGGAAGCGGGCGATCCCGCGACGATCGCCGCCGGCGTGATCGACGAGAGCGCGGGCGGGGGCGGCGGGACGACGGTGAACGACAGGGCATTCGAGATCTGGCCGTCGGGGTTCTTCACCGTCACCGCACGCGGGCCGGGAGGCGCGGCCGCCGGGGTCGCCAACGTCACCGAGATCTGCGTGGGAGATGTGATCACCACCATCGACACCGCGACGTCGCCTCCGGACACGAGAACGGTCGCGCCGGGAAGGAAGTTGGCGCCCGAGAGCGAGACCGCAACGGACGCGCCCGCCGGCGCGGACGCCGGCGCGACCGCCGTGAGGAGCGGCGCGGGAGGGTTCGTGACCTGGACGGAAAACGGGGACGTCTTCGTCGTCGCGCCGCTCGTCGCGACGAGCGTCCCCGCGTAGGTTCCGGGCACCGCTCCCGGGCCCGCCGCGAACGCGAACGAGAGCGCGGGATAGGGCGGCCCCGCCGTCTGCGGGCCTCCGAAAGCGATGAACGAGGGAAGGCCCGAAAACGAGTAGGTGATCGGCGCGGTGAAGCCCGGGTCGGTCGTCGTCGTCACGGAGACGCTTCGGGCGGGACCGAAAGCCTCGAGGGCGAGCGGATCGGGGCTCGCCGCCGCCTGGAACGAGGGCGTCTTCACCTGGAGGAGAACCGTGGCGCTGCCCCCCGACTCCTTCGAAAGATTCGGCGGATCGGTGATCTTGACCGCATAGGAGCCGGGCGGAGTCTGGGCCGACGTCACGAAATGGAAGATCACCTGCGAGAAGACGCTGTTCTTGGCGAAAGAGTATTTCGGGACCGGATCCGCGGACACGCCGGCGGGAAGACCGCCGAGCTGGAGCGTGCTGGAACCGAAACCCGAGGCGGGCGCATAAGAGATCGAGACGACGAGACTCGAACTCGTCTGCGTCGGAAAGACGGAGACCGTCGTGGGAGACACGCTGACTTTGGAGGTTGCCATCGCCGGAGACGCGGCGGCCATCGCGAAAGACGCGATGATCATAGTCGCCCGCACTCGAGGCTTCAGCACGGCAGACGGCCTCCTGATTCTCGGCGAACTCCGGAGAGAGAAGTTGAGGGGACTATATCGGACGACGCGCGGAACCGCGCCACCAGACCAAACGAATCGAATCGCTCTGGGGGGCGACTCGCGCCGACCGCGAACGATCATCTCCGGGACGACCCGGAGACGCTATTTCGCCGTCATGCTCTCCAGGATGTCTTCCTTCCAGACGTACTTGAGGCGTCTGCGCCCGCGCGCCGCGTTCTTCTGGAGCGCGTAGGCGTAGAGCATCGGGAGCGCGACCGACGTCTCGACGAACGCCATCTCGTGCGTCGCGGTCTTCGAGACCTTGCCCCACGACGTCGCCTCCGAGAGCGTCGAGCCGCCGAGGCCGCCCCAGTGCGGCGCGTCGGTCGTGATCTGCAGCGCGTAGCGGTGGCCCCCGGTGTCGAGCCCGAAGATGTAGCTCATCACGATCGAGTCGTTGATGTAGTTCTTCGGCACTCCTCCCGAGATGTAGAGCGCCGCCGTCGCCTTCGACTTCACGACGATCTGGGTCAGCTCGTAGTTGTCGCGGATCGAGGAGATGATGAACGGCTCCTTCCCCTGCTGCCGCGCGCGGTGATAGTGCTCGGTCAGCCCGATCCCGATCGACGAGTCGTTCAACGCCGGAACGAAGAGCGGGACGTTGCGGCGCGCGCAGGCGCCGAGGATCGATCCCTCGTCGTGGCGGGCCGTCTCGGCGAGCAGCCGAAGGAACGCGCGAGACGAGAGCGCCTTCCCGGCGAGCCGGTCCGCGAACTGCGATACGGCCATGTCCGTCTCCCAGTACTTCTCCTCGTCGATGAACGTGTCGTAGAGGCGGTCGATGTAGAGGTCGCGGAGCATGCGGTCGTCGATGTCGGGAGTGCCGTGATAGTGCCGACCGCCCCGCACCTGGTAGTAGTCCTGCGAGATGATCGCGCCGGTCGAGACGATCACGTCGACCATGTTGTTCTCGACGAGATCGACGATCACCTGGCGCATTCCCGCGGCGATCAGGGATCCGGCGAGGCCCAGGAAGATCGTCGGCCGGTCCTTGTCCCGGAGCGCCTTCTCGAAGACTTCCGCGCAGCGGCCGAGCGCGCGCGCCTGGAAGGAGATGTCCCGGTATTTGTCCAGGAGCTCCGAGACCGTCGTATCGGCCTCGATCCGGACCGGCGTCGTCGGACGGCCTAGGAGCGCTTTCTTCTTGCGGCGGTCGACGCCGACCGCCGCGCCGTGGACGTACTCCTCGGCCGTCTTCCCGACGCGCCGCTTTCCCTGGGGTTTTGCCATGTCTTCGGTCCTTTCGCCAGAATCCGGTAGGCCGCCATCGCGGCGCCGTACCCGGAGTCGATGTTGACGGCCGCCACTCCGTTCGCGCACGAAGCGAGCGCGGAAAGGAGCGACGCGAGCCCGTCGAAGTTCGCGCCGTAACCACGCGAGGTCGGAACGCAGATGATCGGCCGGCCGACGAGGCCCCCGATCACGGAGAACATCGCCCCTTCCATTCCGGCGACCGCGATCACGACGTCCGCGCGCTCGATCTCCTCGAGCTTTCCGAGGAGCCGCACGACGCCCGCGACCCCGACGTCGGCGATGACGCGGGAAGCGACGCCGAGGTACTCGAGCGTCCGCCGCGCCTCGTGCGCGACGTCGACGTCCGCGGTCCCCGCCGTCACGATCGCGACGTCCCCGGGGAGCGGCCGGCTGGGCTTCCCGACGTGGACGACGAGCGTTCGCGAGCGCGGGTCGTAGTCGGCCCGGCCGGGAAGCGCCTCGCGCGAGATCTCCTCCCAGGCGTCGGGGAGCAGCCGCGTGACGAGCACGTCGTTCTCCCGCGCGAGCTGGCGGACGATCGCGACGATCTGCGCCGTCTCCTTGCCCGAGGCGAGGACGACCTCGGGGAACCCGAGGCGGCGCACCCGGTCGAAATCGAGGATGAAATCGGATGGGGCCATCGGGCCGGATCATACAGGCGCGAGGCCGCCCCGGTCTTCATCGAACTCTGAAAAATGAAAGCGGCGCCGGGCGGCGCGATCCCCCGGAAACAATGGGGCGGCGCCGGGGTCTTCGGACACGCCGGCGCGGAAACGGAGGGAGGACGATGGAACGACGAATCGACGGAGGGCTCCCCTTCCTGTGGGCGGCGCTGGCGCTGGCGGCCATGACGGCGCTCGCGGCGCGGGGATCCGACCGCGCCTCTCCGGGGGACGATCGGGACGGCCAGGCGCTCTACGCGAAGAACTGCCTTTCCTGCCATGGCGATTCGGGACGCGGCGACGGGCCGAGCGGCCTCTTCCTGAAGCAGAAGCCGGTGGACCTCCGGTCGGGTTCGGTCCGGAAGATGAGCGACGACGAGCTCTTCTCGCGAATCACGGAGGGCAAGCCGCCGATGCCGGGTTTCGGGAACCGTCTGAGCGCCGAAGACCGGCGGGCGCTCGTTCGCTACGTCCGGGAGCTCGTCGCCCGCGATCGCTGAAGCGAGCTCGCCCGCGGGACGTCGTGGTAGAAGGTCCCGATGACGCCCGAAGAATTCCGCCGCTGGGGCCACGCGATCGTGGACTGGATCGCCGACTACCGGGAACGGGCGCCATCGCTGCCGGTCCTGCCGTCGGTCGAGCCGGGCGCCCTCGCCGCCGCGCTTCCGGCCGCGCCCCCCGAGACCGCCGAGCCGTTCGAAAACGTGATCGCCGACCTCGACCGTCTCGTCGTCCCCGCGACGACGCACTGGCAGCATCCGGGGTTCTTCGCGTTCTTCCCCTCCAACGGCGATCTCGCCTCGGTACTGGGGGACTTCGTCTCGACGGGTCTCGGCGTGGTGGGGCTGTCCTGGCAGGCGTGCCCGTCGCTGACCGAAGTGGAGGAGGTCGCGACCCGGTGGCTCCGCGACATGATGGGACTGTCGTCCGCCTGGAGCGGCGTGATCGCGGACACGGCGTCGACCGCGACTCTGCAGGCCCTCCTCTGCGCCCGCGAGAGGGCGACCGGCTATTCGCTGGCGCGCGGAGGGCTCGCGGGAGAGGCCCCGCTTTCCGTGTATTGTTCGGAGCAAAGCCACAGCTCGGTCGAGAAAGCGGCGCTGCTGGCGGGTTTCGGCCGCGCGCACCTCCGGAAGGTCGGGGTGGACGCGGCGTACGCGATGCGGCCGGACGCGCTCGCCGAGGCCGTCGCCAGGGACGTCGCGGCGGGCGTCCGTCCGTGCGCGGTCGTCGCGACCTCGGGAACCACCGCCGTGACGGCGTTCGACCCGCTCGCCGCGATCGCGGAGGTCGCCCGCGCCCACGGCCTCTGGCTCCACGTCGACGCGGCGATGGCCGGCCCCGGGATGATCCTCCCGGAGCTCCGCCCGCTCTGGGAGGGCGTCGAGGGCGCCGACTCCCTCGTCGTCAATCCCCACAAGTGGCTCGGCGTTTCCTGCGACTGCTCCGTCTACTACGTCCGCGATCCCGAGCATCTCGTGCGCGTGATGAGCACGAATCCGAGCTATCTCCGGAGCGCCGTGGACGAGAAGGTGACCAACTACCGCGACTGGGGCATCCCCCTCGGCCGCCGGTTCCGGGCGCTGAAGCTCTGGTTCCTCATCCGGTCCGAAGGCGTCGAGGGCCTCCGCCGCAGGCTCCGCCGCGACCTCGACAACGCGCGCTGGCTCGACGGAGAGGTCCGGAAGCGTCCCGGGTGGCGCGTCGTCGCGCCGGTGCGGCTTCAGACCGTCTGCATCCGCCACGAGCCGGGCGGGCTCCCGGGTGACGCCCTCGACCGGCACACGCTCGCCTGGGCGGAGGCCGTGAACCGGTCCGGCGAGGCGTTCGTCACGCCGGCGACCCTCGACGGCCGATGGATGGTCCGCGTCTCGATCGGCAACCTGGGGACGGAACGCGAGCACGTCGTCCGGCTGTGGCGCCGGATGATCGCCGAAGCCGAGGTTGACTAAGATAGGGAATTCGGGAGGTGAACCATGGTCGTCGTCCGCAACGTCTTCCGCCTCAAGTTCGGCAAAGCCCGCGACGCGCAGGAAGCGATGAAGAGCCTCCTCGCGATCAACCGCCGGGCCGCGACCACGAGCGAGATGCGGGTCCTGACCGATCTGACCGGACCGTTCTACACGCTGGTCCTGGAGCTGACGTTCCCGACCATGTCGGCGCTCGAGCAGGGGGAGTCCGCGGCCATGACCGATCCCGCCTGGAAGGACGCCTACGCGAAGTTCGTCCCGAACGTCGAGTCGGGATTCCGCGAGATCTTCCGCGTCGTCGAGTAGGACTGCGCAGAAAACAGAGGACACGATGAAGCCGATCCGCCGGGTGCTCGCCGCGGCCGCGGCGCTGGGATGCTCCTTCGCCGCCGCGGGAGCGACGGCCCCCGCCTCCGCTCCCTTTTCCGGGCTCCACTGGCGGTCCATCGGACCGTTCCGCGCCGGATGGGCGACCTGCATCGAGGGGATTCCCGACCGGCCCGACACCTTCTACTTCGGCGCCGCGGTCGGCGGGGTGTGGCGGACCGACGATGCGGGCCGGACGTGGAACCCGCTGTTCCAGAACGAGAAGACGGCTTCGGTCGATGCGCTGGCGATCGCCCCTTCGGACCCGAACGTGATCTACGTCGGCACGGGCCAGGTCGAAACGCGCTACGACATCCCCTCCGGGCGCGGCGTCTACCGGTCCGACGACGCCGGAAAGACGTGGCGGCATCTGGGTCTCGACGCGACCCGCGCGATCGGGCGCATTCTGGTCGATCCGAAGAACCCCGACGTGGTGCTCGCCGCCGCGCTCGGACACATCTTCGCGGCCAATTCCGATCGCGGCGTCTACCGGTCGGAAGACGGCGGCCGGACGTGGAAGAAAACGCTCTTCGTCGACGAGAACACGGGTGCCGTCGATCTCGCGGCCGATCCGCGGAACCCCGCGGTCGTGTACGCGGCCGCATGGCAGGCGCGGAACTATCCCTGGCTTTCCTACTTCCAGCCGAACGTCGGCCCGGGGAGCGGCGTCTACAAGTCCGAGGACGAGGGCCGGACGTGGAAGCGGATCTCGGGCGGCGGCTGGCCGGCGGGGAACCTCGGCCGCATCGGCCTCGCGGTTTCGAGCAACGGCCGGGTCTGGGCCGCCATCTCCGCGAGCTCCTCGAGCGGCAACTTCGATCTCGGCGCGGAGGAGGGAAACCAGACCGGCCTCTACCGGTCCGACGACGGCGGCGCGACGTGGACGCTCGTCTCCTCGGAAAAATGGATCGGCAGCGACTACTTCGGCCGCGTCACGGCGGACCCCGTCCATCCCGACATCCTGTACATGACGGGGCAGTCGATCCGCCGATCGACGGACGGCGGAAAGACGTTCGAGGTCTTCAAGGGCGCGCCGGGAGGAGACGACTACCACTTCGTCTGGATCAACCCGAAGCATTCCGACCACATCGCGACGGGGAGCGACCAGGGCGCGGTCGTCTCCGTCAACGGCGGGCAGACCTGGAGCAGCTGGTACAACCAGCCGACGGGCCAGTTCTACCATCTCGCCGCCGACGACCGCTTCCCGTACTGGATCTACAGCGGCCAGCAGGACAGCGGTACGGTCGGCATCGCGTCGCGGAGCGACTACGGCGCGATCTCCTTTCGCGAATGGCACCCCGTCGGCGGCGACGAGCGCGATTACGACGTGCCCGATCCCGGCGATCCGCTGACGATCTACGCGAGCGGCCTCGGCGGGAACCTCCGCCGCTTCGACACGCGAACCGGACAGAGCGCGGCGATCGACCCCAACGTCGTCTCGGTGTATGCGCAGCGCGCGACCACCGTGAAGTACCGGTACACGTGGATCACGCCGATCGCCGTCTCCCCGCGCGAGCCGCACGCGGTCTACCAGGGCGCCCAGGTGCTCTTCCGGTCGCGCGATCGGGGCCAGTCGTGGGAGATCATCAGCCCCGATCTCTCCCGCGCGGTGGCGGGAACGAAGGGATGCGACGGGGCGATCACGATCGCCAATGCCGCCCCCTGCGGCTTCGGGGTGATCTTCTCGATCGCGCTCTCGCCGCGATCGGACGACGACATCTGGGTCGGCACGGACGACGGTCTGATCCAGCGGACGCGGGACGGCGGAAAAACGTGGGTGAACGTCACGCCCCGCGGGCTCGAGCCCTGGAGCAAGATCGCCTCGCTCGACGTTTCGGCGCTCGATCCCGAGACCGCCTACGCGGCGGTCGACCGGCAGCGCCTGGACGACTTCACGCCGCACGCGTACCGGACGCACGACGGCGGCAGGACCTGGACGGCGATCACGGGCGGGCTTCCCGCGGACGGCTTCGTCGACGTGGTCCGCGCCGACCCGGAGCGCCGCGGGCTGCTCTATGCGGGAACCGACGCCGGCGTCTTCGTCTCGTTCGACGACGGCGACCACTGGCAGTCGCTCCAGCTCGACCTTCCGACGACGTGGGTCCGCGATCTCCTCGTCCACGGCGACGACCTGATCGCCGCGACGCAGGGTCGCGCGATCTGGATCCTCGACGACGTCTCGCCGCTCCGCCAGGCCGAGGCCGCGACGGCGACGACCGCCGTTCGCCTCTTCCGCCCCGCCGACGCCTACCGCCTGCGGCGGAGCGAAGCCTCGGACACGCCGCTTCCGCCCGAGACGCCGCTCGGCGAGAACCCTCCGGCGGGCGCCGTGATCGACTACTGGCTGGGCTCCGCGGCCCCGGGACCCGTGGTCCTCGAGATCCTGGACGAGAAGGGGCGAACCGTCCGTCGATTCTCGAGCGAAGACCGCCCCGAATCGATCAAGACCAACCGGTACTTCGCGGCGGCGTGGTTGAAGCCCGCCGCGGTTCCGTCCCGCGAGGCCGGCCATCACCGGGTCGTGTGGGACCTCCGGTATCCGCGCCCCCGCGTCGAAGAATACGAGTACACGATCGCGGCGATCTGGGGAAAGGACACGCCCGCGGAGCCCGAAGGCGCGCTCGCCGCGCCCGGCAAGTACACGATCCGGCTCACCGCCGCGGGGAAAATCGAAACCCAGCCGCTCGTCCTGCGGATGGACCCGCGCGTTTCCGTGCCGGCCGGGGCGATCGCGCGCCAGCTGGAGGCCGCCCTCGATGCCGCCGTCCAGATGGAGCGCTCGTTCGCGGCCGCCGAGGAGCTCGGGACGTACCGCAGGAAGATCGCCCCCTCCGGACCGCCGCCCGAAAAGACGGCGCTCGAGCGCCTCGCGCCGTTCGAGGGCGCCGGCGGATTCGCCCGGCTCAACCGCCGCTTCGCCGCGGTCTTCGAAGCCGTCGAGAGCGCCGACAACGCTCCGACCGCGCAAGCCGAGGCGGAGCTTCAGCGAACCAAGAGCGAGTTCGAGGCGCTGCTGGCGAAATGGAAGGAGCTACCCCGATAAAGGGGGGGTAGCCCGAATCCCGGACACACTTCGGAAATCGCCAGGCGATTCCCGCAGCCGTGCTGCTGCAACGAGGAGCCGGGCGAGCCGGATGAGCAGACTGTCAGGCGATTCCGAGCGACGATCTTGGACGTCCCGAGATGAAGATCGCCGGATTCCCGGACCTTCGCATCGCCTGATTTTTCGCCGAAGTGACTGAGGCGAAAGATCTGCGATGCGGGAGCGGGAGCGCTGCGAGGGGGTGCCCGTCGGCGCGGTCGAGCCGCTCGTTCGGCGAGCCGCGCGACGGGCACGAGCTCCGGTCCCCGAGCAAGCCCGCGACGGAATGGCGGGTGGGGCGCGGAGCTGATCTTTCGATCGTTCCGCGCCCCTTCTGCAATTGGTGAGATGTTTTGGAGAGGCGCGAGGGATTTCCCCTCGCCCATGAAAACCGGACCTCTCCCGCGTTTATTCCGGAACCGCGAGCTCTCCGCGAAAAATCGTGACCGCGGCTCCCCCGAGATAAACCCTTCCGTTGCCGCGGGTTCGAACCGAGACGGCTCCTCCGCGCGCAGAAGCCTGAAATCCCCGGAGATCGTTCTTCCCGAGACGCTCGGCCCAGAACGGTCCGAGGCAACAGTGCGCGGATCCCGTGACCGGATCCTCGTCGATTCCGGACGAGGGGGCGAAAAACCGGGAGACGAAGTCGAACGCCGGGTCCTCCGAGCGAGCCGTGACCATCACGCCGCGCCCCTCCGAACACGCGGTCGCCAGCCGGGCGAAGTCGGGCCGCAGACCCCGGACTTCCGACTCCCGTTCGACGAGCACGAGGTAATCGAGACGATTTCTCCCGAACCACCGGGGATCGACGCCCAGCGCGTCGACGATCCCGGACGGCGGCGGGACTTCCCGCGCCGTCTCCTCGGGGAAATCGAGCTCGATCGCTCCTTCGGACCCGCGGGCGAAGAGAGAACCGCTCTTCGATTCGAAGCGAATGGGCCGCCCCGCCATCGCGATCTTTCCTTCCCAGAGAAAATGGGCGCTCGCCAGGGTCGCGTGGCCGCAGAGGTCGACCTCCATCGTCGGGGTGAACCAGCGGATCTCGATCGCGTCGGACCCGAGCGGGCGGAGAAACGCGGTCTCCGAATAGCCGAGCTCCCGGGCGACGGACTGCCGCCACGAGGCCGACGCATCGCGGTCGAGCAGGCAGACGGCGGCGGGATTCCCCGCGAACGGGACGTCGGTGAAAGCGTCGACGAGCGAGAGCTTCATCGGGAGCGCGAGATCGGCCGGAGGCGTCCCGGCGTCAGGCGACCTCGACGCGCTGGATCGACTTTCCCACCGGCCGGCACCACGAGCGGTAGGCGGCGAGCTTTCCGCGGGCCGCGTCGAAGTAGAGCCGGCGGATGGAGCCGGTGATCTCGCCGGTCCGACCATCGCCGATCGGGCGGTGATCGACGCGCGTGATCGGCACGATTCCGATTCCGGTGCCGGCGAGGAAGGCTTCTTCCGCGAGGAGCAGTTCCGTCCGGTCGATCGTCCGTTCGCCGACTTCGATTCCGAGCTCGCGCTTGGCGAGCTCCATCACGGTTCGACGGGTGATCCCTTCGAGGACCCCGTCGGTGACCTGCGGCGTGAGCAGCTGTCCGCGCCGCACGAGGAAAATGTTCGACACGGTCGCCTCGCTGATCTTTCCGCGGCCGTCGAGGAGAATCGCGTCGTCGAAGCCCGCCTTCTGGGCGTCGTTCTTCGCGAGCGCCGAATTGATGTAGCCGCCCGTCACCTTGCCGCGCGGGGGGATCACCGCGTCGTCGATCCGCCGCCAGGAGGAAACCGTCAGGTGCGCGCCTTCGTCGCGGTCGAGATACTTGCCGAACGGGAACGCGACCATCGACACCGACGGCGTGAGGCCCTGGAGCCGGACGCCGATCGTCTCGTCGGACAGGAAGGCGAGCGGTCGGATGTAGCAGTCTTCCCGGTATCCCTCGGCGCGGAGCAGCGCGACGAGGCTCTCGGCAAGGTCGTCGGCGGAATACGGGAGGTCCATCGAGAGCAGCCGCGCGGACTCGAGGAATCGCTGGAAGTGGTCCCGGGCGCGGAAGATGAAGAGCTCTTCCTCTTCCGGGTTCCAGAATGCGCGCACGCCGGCGAAGCAGCCGGTGCCGTAGTTGAGCGCATGCGTCAGAAGACCGACCTTGGCTTCGCCGTAGGGAAGGATTCGCCCGTCGAAGAATGCGAATTTCGGGAGAACCATACGCTCACCTCCTCAAGCCACTTGATCCAGTTTCCTCGCTTCGCCTCGGATTCTTGGGCAATTGTAATGCCACTTCAATATCCAATCCAGTATAATTGGACTGATGTCGGGAACGGACGCGTTCGAATTGGTGTCGGCGCTCGGAGGGTGGAGAGAGAGGCGGGGCCCCTCGTATCGCCGGCTCGCGGAAGCCCTGCGCGACGCGCTCGTCGCGGGACGATTCCCCGTCGGAACGGTGCTGCCGCCGGAGCGGCGATTCGCCGAAGCGCTCGGCGTGAGCCGCACGACGGTCGTCGGCGCGTACGAAATGCTCCGGGCCGAAGGGTGGCTCGAGTCGGTCCAGGGAAGCGGCACGCGCGTGCGCCGCGAGGCCCCGTCGCGGGCGAGCGCGGCGCCGCTCGCCGCGCAGCGCCGGCACAGCGCGTTCCGCGGCCTCGTGGATTCGGGCGGGACCGCGGTCTCGTTCCTCGGTCTCCATCTTCCGGCCATCGCGCCGGACTTCGAAGAAACGCTCGCCGAGACCGCGCGCGACTCCCGCTCGCTCCTGCGCGGACACGGCTACAGCGGCCTCGGCCTCGCGCCGCTGCGCGAGGCGATCGCGCGGCATCTGACCACCGGCGGGCTTCCGACACGATCTTCGGAGGTGCTCGTCACCCACGGCGCGCAGCAGGCGATCGGTCTCGCCGCGCAACTCCTTCTCCGCCGGGGCGACGCCGTCGTCCTCGAAGACCCGACGTATCTCGGCGCGATCGATCTGTTCGAGGCGACCGGCGCGCGGCTCGTGACGGTCCCGGTGGGCCCGGCCGGCGTCCGCCTCGAACGGCTCGCGGCGGCCGTCGAGCGCGAACATCCGCGGGCGATCTATCTCATGCCCACCTTCCAGAACCCGGTCGGCCCCGTCATCCCGGAAGAGGCCCGGCGAGAAATCGCGGCGATCGCCGATCGCCACGGAACCGTCGTCGTGGAAGACGGGACGCTCGAGGACCTCGATTTCGGAACGCGACCGCCGCCGCCCATCGCCGCGTTCTGCCGCAGCGGGCGAGGGGTGACGATCGGCTCGCTCTCCAAGCTCATCTGGGGCGGCCTTCGCGTCGGCTGGCTGCGCGCCCCGGCCGCCCTTCTGGACGCCGCCGCGGAGCTCAAGGTGATGAGCGATCTCGGGAACTCTCCCCTCTCGCAGACTCTCGCCACGCGCCTCATGCGGCGGCTTCCGGACATTCGAACGCGCCGGCGCGCCGAAATCGTCGAGCGATTCGAAGTCCTCGCGAGCGAGCTCACCCGGCGGCTCCCCGAGTGGGAGTGGACGCGGCCGCTCGGCGGGCTGTCGGTCTGGGTCCGCCTCCCGCGCGGCGACGCCGAGGAATTCGGGGCGGTCGCGCGGCGGCACGGCGTCGCGATCCTCCCCGGATCGGTCTTTTCCCCGTCGAACGGACATGCCGACCACATCCGCCTTCCGTTCTGCCTCGAGCCCGACGAGATCCGCGACGGCATCGCGCGGCTCTCGCGGGCGTGGGCGGAGTACGTGCCCGCGTCGGCCGGACGGCCGTCGGAGAGACCTCTTCACGTGGTCGTCTGACGGCCGAGCCGTCGGACGGACCACCCGGTCGCGAGTCGCAAGTCGCAAGTCGCAAGTCGCAAGTCGCAAAAAGGACAATCGGCGAATTCCGGCCGCAGATCGCGGACTCGGCACCTGGCATCGACTTTCGACTCGCGGACTCGCCGACTCGCCACTCGGAATTGCGCTCCGCGCGAACCGGGCGTATATTCGCGCTCCTTCGCGATCTTTGAATTCTTCGGTGCCCTTCCCCCCGAATTCCCGGGGGAGGGTGAAAAGGGAAGCGGGTGAAAAACCCGCACGGCTCCCGCCACTGTAACCGGGGACGCATGCGCCAGATCCACTGAACGCCGGGATGCAAGTTCCGCGTTTGGGAAGGGGCGAGATGCGGTCGATCCGGAAGTCAGGAGACCTGCCGAAGAGGAGTTGCGATGTTTCGTCGAGCGGGAGGCTTCGATGGACACGATTCTTCTCATCTTTCTCGCCGCACTCTCCCGATGGGTTCCCCACATTCCCAATTTCACGGCGGTCGGCGCCATCGCGATCTTTTCCGGCGCCCGGCTTTCCCGGCGGAGGGGAGCCTTCTTCATCCCTTTCGCGGCAATGGCGATCTCCGATTTCTTCATCGACTTCGGCACGGGCCGCGCGATCCTGACCCCGATCCGAATCGCCGTCTACGCCTCGTTCGCCGCGTCGCTGTTCCTCGGAAGGCTCCTCCCGGCGCGATCCTCCGTCGCACGGACGGCGGCCGTGGTGTTCGCTTCGTCGTTCGCGTTCTTCGTCGTCACGAATCTGGCGGTCTGGGCATCGAGCGGGATGTACCCGCACTCGCCGGCGGGCGTTTTTCGCTGCTATGCCGCGGCGCTCCCCTTCTTCCGGAACGACCTCTTCGGCACGCTCGCATGGACCGGGATTCTCTTCGCCGCCGAGGCCGTGGCCCGGCGGCATCGCGAGAAGCGCCGGACGGCCCTGGCGGTGCTGACGGTCGCCGCGCTCGTCCTGCCCTCCTCTTCCCGCGCCCAGGCCCTCCCCCCCGTGGCCGAAAACGTCGTGGTCTCCGCGTCGATCGCGCCGGAGGTCGAGCCGTCGATTTCGGCCTCCGTGACGGTGATCCCGCGCGAGCAGATCGAGAAGAGCGGGAAGACGGACGTCCTCGAGCTCCTGCGGGAGGTGCCGGGCGTGGACGTCGTCCAGAGCGGAGGAGCGGGCACCGTCGCGAGCGTCTTCATCCGCGGCGCGACCTCGTTCCAGACCCTGGTCCTGATCGACGGCGTCCGCGTGAACAGCCCCTACGGGGCGGGCTACGACTTCTCGAGCCTCCCCGCGCAGAACGTCGAACGGATCGAGGTCGTCCGCGGGCCGTTTTCCGCGCTCTACGGAGCGGACGCCGTCGGCGGAGTCGTCTCGATCCTGACGCGGGCGGCCTCCTCGACTCCTTCCGGCCGGGTCACGGCGGCGGCCGGCAACCGCGGGTTCCACGAAGAAACGCTCTTCGCGACCGGCGGCGCCGGACCGTTCTCGCTCGCGCTTTCGGGCCGCGACGTCCACGACGGCGGCGATCCCCAGGTCGTCGCGGGAACGGCGGTCGACAACGGCGCGTGGCGCGACCGGACCGGCTCGGCGCAGTTCGCGTGGACTCCGACCGACGGGTTCCGCGCGGGGTTGAACGTCGACCGGACGTTCGCCCGGACGGAGATTCCGTCGGACGGGTCCGCCGCGACGCCTCACCGCACGACGGATTTCGGCCAGACGATCTGGACGGTGCCGGTCCGGGCGCGCCTCGGCGACGACAACACTCTGACGGGATCGCTGTCGGAGGTCGATCTGCACCCCACCGCGTCCGATCCCGACGACGCGAGCGGCTTCTTCGCGAGCGACACCGTCGCGAAGACCCGCGGAGCGCGCGCCGCGGACAGCTGGTCGATTTCCCCGCAGAACACGCTCTCCGGGGCGGCCTCGTGGGAGCGATCCACGGTCGACTCCCAGGGCGCCTTCGGGCCGATCATCGCGGACCGCCGAATCTCCACCTGGGGAATCGCCGGGGAGGACCAATGGACGTTCGCGGGCGGCCGCTTCAAGGCGGTCGGCGGCGTTCGATACGACCGGCATTCGCAGTTCGGGTCCGCGACCGATCCGCGGGTCTCGCTCGTCTGGAACGTCGATTCTCTCGACTCGCTCCGCGCCTCGTACGGCACCGCGTTTCGGGCGCCGTCGATCGTCGACCTCTACTATCCCTTCTACGGGAACCCCGACCTCCAGCCGGAACGCTCGCGGAGCTACGAGGTCGGCTTCTCTCGATCCCCCGATCCGTGGCGCCTGGACGTCGCGCTCTTCCGCAACGACATCCGGGACCTCATCCAGTACGACGTCGTGCGGCAGCTGCCCGGCAACGTCGGTCGGGCGCGAACCGAAGGCGTCGAGGCTTCCGCCGTCTTCTCGGCCCGGTCGCCGCTCTCGGGACGCCTCTCCTACACCTACCTCCGCGCGGTCGACGAGACGACGGGAGACCCGCTCGTCCGCCGTCCGCGGCATCGCGGCGCGCTCGACCTCGCGTGGAACGCCCGGCCGTGGCTCGTTTTCGCTTCGGCGATCTGGGTCGGGCGCCGCGCCGACTTCGAGGCGGGCTATCCCTACGGGCCGACGGAGGATCCTTCGTACCTGCGCCTCGATGCCCACCTCGAATACCGCTGGCGGAGCGTGGCTCCGTTCGTGACGCTCGAGAACGCCCTCGATCGGAAATACGCCGAAGCGAACGGATTCCCCGCGACCCGGCGCCGCGTCTCGGCGGGCATGATCGCGACGTTCTGACGGCGCGACCGAATAGAATCGGAACATGCCCCGCATCACGAAGGTCTACACGCGCACGGGCGACGACGGTACGACGGGACTGGGAGGAGGGCAGCGCGTGCCGAAGGATTCCGCGCGCATCGCCGCCTTCGGAACCGTCGACGAGCTCAACTCGCAGATCGGCGCCGCGATCGCGGCGGGGCTCGATCCGGCCGTTTCGAGCCGCCTTTCCACGGTTCAGAACGAGCTCTTCCACCTCGGCTCGGATCTCTGCACCCTCGAGGACGACAAGGTGAAACGCCCCGTTCCGGTCATCGAGCAGCGGCACGTCGACGCGCTGGAAAGCTGGATGGACGAGATGTCGCGGGAGCTCCCCCCGCTCGAGAACTTCGTGCTCCCGGGCGGCGCGCCGGGTGCCGCCCGGCTCCATCTGGCGCGAACCGTCTGTCGCCGCGCCGAGCGCGAGGCGATCGCCCTTTCCCGGAAGGAGAGAATCGGCGGGCATGTCGTGCCGTATCTGAACCGCCTCTCCGATGCGCTCTTCGTCGCGGCCCGATTCGAGAACCGGCGGCGCGGCGCGCCCGACGTCCTCTGGAACAGCCGGGTGTAGAATCCCCGGCGAGCGTTCCCGGTTCTCGTCGGAAAAGAAGGACGCGCTCCAAGGAGCGGCACATGAGGCCTCGACGGATTCTCGGGATTCCCTTCCTTCTTGGATCCCTGCTGACGGTCTGCGGCTGCGCGTCCCACTCGCTCTCCTCGAGCAATCCCCCGCCGCCGTACGCGCCCCCTTCGGCTCAGCCCGCGCCGCCTCCGCCGGCGCCGCCCCCGGTCGTCCCTCCGCCGCCCGCCGCTCCTGCCCCGGCGAACCCGCCCGCTCCGATCGAGCCGGCTGCTCCGGCGGGAGACTTCGGCTCGGGGAGCGGAGCGTCCTATGCGGCGCCGCCCCCCATGGGGGCGCCGGCTCCGTCGCTCTCTCCGGCCACGACCGAAATCCTGCGTCTGAAGGACGCCGGCTACACCGAAGACTTCCTGTTGAACAAGATCCGCGCGGACAACACGTCGTATCGGCTGACGGTCGACGACCTCGTCGCGCTGCGGCGGGCCGGCCTTTCGGAGACGGTGATCGACGCGATGCTTCGCGCGGGCGCTCCCGCGGCCTCCGCGGCCGCCGAGCCGGTGCAGCCGGTCGCCCGCCACGCGGAGTTCGACGGCCTGGTGCGCCAGAAGCAGGGATTCCTCGGCGTCGGCAGCTCGAAGAAGAAGAAGGTCGGAAAGTTCGTGATCGACGGGGAGCGGATCAACTGGTACCAGATGATCGACCCGGAAGACAACTTCTCGATCTCGGAGCGGAACATCCGCGAGCTGTGGTTGAACTGCGCTCCCCGGGCCGGAGAGAACCTCTGCCTCGAGCTGTGCTTCCGGACCTTCTCGGGCCAGGAGGGATGCTTCCGCGACGCGGGATGGGAAAACGGCGAAAACCGCCAGATCCTCGCGATGTACGACTACTTCCAGAAGGCATTCCCGAACACCTTCTTCTCGAAGCGCGAGAAGAAGACTTTCTGAATCGAAGGCGGATCATGGACCAACCCGACGACCGAACCGACGGAAAGATCGCCGACGAGATGCGCCTCCTCGGCGACTCGCTCTTCCAGCTCGGAAAGATCGCTTTCTCGAAGGGCCGCGCATTTTCGATCGACGCGCTCCGGCGCGCGCGGGCCGCGGTGGAGAAGGCCGCGGAAGAGCTCGAGAAGACCGGCAAGAAATAGGACGCGGCGCGGCGCGTCGGGCTCATCGACCGACGGCGGCGTACTGAGTCTGTTCCGTCAGCCGGTGTCGCGCTCCGGAAAAACGACATCGCGACCGCAGAGGTCGTTCTCGACGTTTGTCCGTTGAGAGCGAGTTCGCGGCGCGGTGAGACGCGAGCCCGACGGGATGCGGGCCGCCCGGGGGGTACCGGAACGTACGCCGGAGGGTCACACAGGCGGCACGCGCCCGTCCGGCTCGATGTATCGCCGGGCCGGCTACTTGGAAAACGACTTGCGGACGAGCGCAATGACCTGCGCCCGGAGTCTCTCCACGTCCCCCGAAATCTTCGCGGTCTCCTTCTCCATCGCCTGGACGACCGCCGGATCCTTGATCGAGCCGAGATTGATGCCGACGTTCAGCAGCGCGCCTTCCGCCGCTGCCGCGAGGAGCAGCGCCGCGACGCCGGCGTCCGAGGCGGCGTTCGGATTTCCCTTCTCCGCGACGAGCGGAACGCGAGAAAGGAGGGTCGCCGCGCAGCGCGCCGTTTCCATCGGCACGTCCGCCGCGTGACGCGCGGCTTCCTGCATGGCGCGGGACCGCGCTTCCTTCTCGTCGTCGGTCTCCTTCGGCAGCTTTCGCGCCGCGACCATGGCGTCGAAGGAGGCGGCGTCCTCGTTCATCAGCGCTTCGAGGCGCGCGCCGGCGCGATCGGCCTCTTCGGCGATCGGGCGGAGTTCGTCGGCCACGGACGCGAACTTCTCCTTCGGCAGCGTCAGCCCCAGCACCATCGACAGGAGAGACGCTCCCATCGCGCCCGCGCCGGCCGAGGCCGTCCCGCCTCCCGGCGTCGGCGCGTCCGATGCGAGGGACGCCCGGAAATCGCGGAATGCCTGTCGCTCAAAATTCATGCACGCGCCCTCCGATGATCGTGTGGGTGACCAGGGGCAGGCCCCAATGATAGACGAGGTGGCGATAGTCGGGAGCGTCCAGGATCACGAGGTCGGCGCGCTTGCCCGGCTCGACGGAGCCGCGGTTGGCGGCGAGCCCCAGGGATGCCGCTCCGTTCAGGGTGATCGCGGTCAGCGTCTCCTCGATCGACAGCCCGTAATCGTGGCAGGCGTGCCCCGCCACCGCCGGGAGCGATTCCGTGTTGCACGAGCCGGGATTCGCGTCGGTCGCGACGGCGACGGGTACGCCGGCCTCGACGAGCTCGCGCGCGGGGGCGCGACGCGACCGGAGCCACCACGCGGTGCCCGGAAGGAGGGTCGCGACCGTTCCGGCGCGCGCGAGCGCTTCGATCTCCCCGGGACCGATGAACAGGAGATGGTCGGCCGACGCCGCGCCGAGCTCCGCGGCGAGGAGGGCACCGCCGGAGCGGGCGAGCTCGTCCGCGTGGATGCGGATCCCGAGCCCGAGCTCCTTCGCGCGGAGGAGAATCGCCCGCGACTCCTCCATCGTGAAGACGCCTTCCTCGCAGAAGACGTCGCAGAAGACGGCGAGCCGCGCCGACGCGACGCGCGGCAGGATCTCGTCGACGTTCGCCCGGACCCAGCCGGCGCGGTCGCCCCGGTGCTCGACCGGGATCTCGTGCGCGGCGAGCAGCGTCGGAACGATGGAGACGATCTCCTCGGAAGCGAGGTCCCGCAGGATCTCGAGCGACCGGATCTCGCCTTCCACGTCGAGCGCATACCCCGACTTGGCCTCGGCGGTCGTCGTGCCGGAGCGGCGCATCGCGATCAGCCGCGAGCGCGTGGCCGCGGTCAGCGCCGGCCGGGAAGCCCGCCGCGTCGCCTCGACCGTCGCGACGATCCCGCCGCCGGACGCGGCGATCGACGCGTAGCTCTCTCCGGCCAGCCGCCGCGCGAACTCCGCCGCGCGGTCGCCGGCCCATACCGGATGCGTGTGGGCGTCCACGAATCCGGGGAGGAGCGTCTTTCCCGTGCCGTCGATCTCCCGCGCGGGCTCCGGAAAGCGGCCGCGCAGGTCCGCTTCCGTTCCGGCGAAGACGATCCTCTCCCCTTCGCACCGGACGGCCGCGTCGCGGATCACGACGAGCTCGCCCTGCGCGCGCCCGCGCCGCGCCGAGCGCCCGGTCGCCGTCGCGAGGCAGGAGAGGTTCCGGATTTCGAGGGACGAGGGCGCCGGCCGCTCAGCCGACATGATTCGCAGACGCCATTTGCGAGAAGGAGAGTCCGATGCGCGCTCCCGCGACGCGGGATTCTCCCGCCGAGTTAAGCGGCGCGGATCGCGTCCGCTTCAACTCGGCCTGAGCGTCTTCGATACTTCGCCGGCATATCACTATGCGCTATTCGTGTCCTGGGGGCGCACGAGATAGGACACCGTCGAGGAGTTCTCCTCCTCCTCGCGGTCGAAATCGAGGACCTGCTGGAACATGTCGAGCATCGATTTCAGCTTCAGCCGGAAGTTGGCCCGCTGGATCTTCAGGTCCCGCATCGCCTTTTCGATCCGCGCCGACTGCTGCAGGGCTTCGGCCGTGAGCTGCTGGCCGGCGAGCTCCGCCTGGCGAACGACGTTCTCCGCCTCCCGGCGCGCCGTGTTCTTCATCTCCTCGGAGAGGCGCTGCGCGGAAAGGAGGGTCTCCTTCAGGATCTTCTCGCGGTCGCGGTGATCGAAGTTCTCCTCCTCGAGGTGGCGCACGCGCGTCTCGAGCTCGGCGTTCTGCCGGATCAGCTCGTGGAAGTCCTCGGCGATCGACAGCAGGAACCCGCGGACGGCCTCGGGGTCGTAGCCGCGGCGCTTCGTCGGGAACTCGTGTTTCTGGATCTCGAGAGCGGTGATCTTCGGTGTCATGGACGTTCTCCTCAGAGTGCCGAGACGGCTCCGCCCGTCATCAGCGACAGGACGACCGCACGGAGCAGGACGAGAAGGAGGATCGCGATGATCGGCGAGAAGTCGATTCCCCCCGTGATCCGGGGCGGAAGGATCTTCCGGCACGGCTTCAGCAGCCATTCCGTCGAGCGGTAGAGGAACTGGACGACCGGGTTGCGCGGATCTGGAGAGACCCACGTGACGAGCGCCGCCGCGATCACGAGCCAGATCACGAGCTGGAAGAGCATCGAGACGACCTGGACGAGACCGATCGCGACACCGGTGCCGAGCGCCCTCACGCCGATTCCCTCGCGCCGAAGAGGGCCGTGCCGACGCGGACGACGGTCGCACCTTCCTCGATGGCGACCTCGAAGTCGTGGCTCATGCCCATCGACAGTCCGGGAATCGGCGACCCCGTCTCGTCCTGGAGGCGGTCCCGGAGCGAACGAAGCTGGCGGAAGAAGGGACGCGAAGCCGCGGGATCGTCCGAGAACGGCGGAACGGTCATCAGCCCGCGGAGCTCGATCGCCGGGGCCGCGAGCGCGCTCCCGACGAGCGCCGCCGCGCCCCCGGGGTCGACCCCTCCCTTGCTCGCCTCGCCGCCGACGTTCACTTCCACGTAGATCGGGAGCCGGCGACCCGAGGCGCCAGCCTCTCGCGAGAGAATCTCGAGCAAAGAACTCCGGTCAACCGATTGAATCTCCTCGAAATATCTTACCGCGGTTTTGGCCTTGTTGGACTGGAGCCGCCCGATCAGCCGCCAGGAAAGCCCCGGGAAATCGGGGCGGAGCGCCTCGATCTTGGCCACCCCCTCCTGCACCCGGTTCTCTCCGAAGACGGTCAGCCCCGTCTCGGCGGCGCGCCGGACGGTGTCCACGGGATGGGTCTTCGTCACGGCCACGAGAGTAACGCCGGACGGGTCTCGCTTCCCGGTCTCGCACGCGCGAGCGATCCTTTCCCGGACCTCCCGGACACGGCGGGACAGCCCGGCCGGATCCGCCCCGGACGGGCCGCTCACATCGCTTCCGAGGCGTCGGCGCCGAGGTTCGCGAGCCGGTCCGCGTCGCGATTCTTCTCGCGGCGCACGTGCGCGATCGAGAATTTCGGAAACGTCTTCGCGCGCAACACCGCCTCGCGCGCGAGCGGCTTCAGGTTCTCGGCCTTGATCCGGAAACGGCCGTTGATCTGTTCGACGAGGAGCAGCGAGTCGGAGAAGATCGTGACTTCCGTCGCGCCGCGCCGCTCGGCTTCCCCGAGCGCCAGCAGGAGCGCCCGGTATTCCGCCTCGTTGTTCGTCGCCCGCCCGAGAGCCTCGAAGAGCTCGCGCGCGGGCTCTTCGCCGGCCGGGAAATAAGCTCCCGCGCCGGCGGGACCGGGATTGCCGCGCGCGGCGCCGTCGATGAAGGCGGTGACTTTCATCGTTGCGCGGCGCGGCGCTCCGTTGCAGCGATCGCCGGGTCGGGGACCCGGCGTCGCTGAACTCGCTCCGGAGAAAAAGGAATCGTCACGCTTCGGGACTCGTGACTCGCCGACTCGCGACCGTTCCTACGACGACGCGGCCGCGTCGTCCTGGTAGTAGAGGATTCTCTTGCAGGAGTCGCAGGTGATGACTTCGCCGCCGAGACGCAGCGCCTGGTAGAGCGCGGGCCGGAGTCGCACGTGGCAGGCCGAGCACGATCCGGCGACCGCGCGGACGACGGCGTGGCCTCCCTTGCGTTCACAGAGCCGGTAGAACTCCGCGAGCTTCTTCGGGGTGAACTTCTTTTCGATCTCGGCGGTCTGCGTCCGCGCCTCCTCGATCTCGCGGTCGATCTCGCGCTGCGTTTCGCGCCAGCCCGAAAGCTGGTTCTCGTGCTCTTCCGTCTCCCCAGGAAACTTCGCCTCCCGCTCGGCGAGCTCGGTCCGGGCGGCTTCGATCGTCTCCATGAATCCGACGACCTCGTCCTCGACTCCGCGAAGCTCCCGCTTGACCTGGTCGATCTCGTTCAACATCGCGCCGTATTCGCGGGAGTTCTTCACGGCCATCAGCTGCGCCTGGTACTTCTTCTGACGGTCCGTGAGCTCGGCGAGCTTCCCCTCCGACGCGCGGCGCGAGCGCTCGGCTTCGTCGATCGTCGCCTTGAGGTTTTCGATCGCGGTCATCTTCTCCCGGTACTCGCGATCGACGTCGGCGAGCTCGGGGGGAAGGGTTTCGCGCTGGCGGGCCTTTGATTTCTGGAGGAGGAAGAGCTCCTGGAGCCTGATCAGATTTTCTATTTCACCGGTCACGCCGTCTCCGCGAGTGCATAAAAAAGGGGCGCACTCGTGGAGAGTCGCCCCGTTTCCTCGATTTCGTCCTTGGGGACAATGTCGCGTGTTCTTGCCTGATCCACGAATCCCTTTCCCGTCTGCCGGTCCTGGGTCCACCCGGATTCGAACCGGGGTCTGGCCGGTTATGAGCCGGTGGCTCTGGACCGCTGAGCTATGGACCCGTGGGGATCCTAGCCCAAGCAGGAAAATATAGCACGGAACCCGGGGGCCTCGCCGGAGGCCCCAAATGAGCGATCAGAAGCTCAGTCGCACCCCGAATCGGAGTGTCCGCGGCGCCTGGATCTCGTAGATCTCGTTGGCCGTCGCCCCGCTCCCGTTGACCGCACCAGCGTTGCTCTTGGAGGCGAGGATCTGCTTCTGCAGAACGGTGTTCGAATTGAAGACGTTGAACACGTCCATCGAGAGCGTCAGGTCGGCCTTCTGGAAGAGCGGGACGATCTTCTCGAGCCGCATGTCGAGCTCGTAGAGATCCGAGTTGCGGTGGCGGGCAGGATCGCCGATGGCGACGTTCCGATTCCCGAGCTTGTCGCCCGGATTCACCCGGATGGAGTACGGGATGGGATACCCCTCGCGGCCGTACAGGTTCGCCGACGCATTGAAGTTCATCGGGAGCTGGTAGAGGCCGCTCACGTTGAAGCTCCAACGGGCGTTGATGTAGACGTACGGTCGCACGCCGGCGTCGCCGCCGAACCAGGCGAGCGAGCCGTCCTTGCAGGCCGGGCCGGTCGCCCCGCGGATGACGTTCGTCGGATCCTGGCAGGCGTTCGAGCCGACGTCCTGGTTCCAGCTCATCCACGTGAACGAGCCGTGCGCCATCCACCGGTTGGTGAGGCGCTTGGTCGCCTGGAGCTCCACGCTGTCGTACTTCGTGCCGTAGCCGGGGCGGTTCGTCTCGAGCCTGCCGAAGTTTCCGTGGTAGCCGCCGGTGACGCCGTAGACCGGATCCGACACGCCGAGGGAGTTTCCCTGCCAGTCGTAGCCTTCGACACCCGGCGAGTAGACCGAGTAGTCGGCGCTGGTCAGGCCGATGAGCGGTGTCCAGACGAAGTTCTTCCGGTCCCGATGCGTGTAGGAGAGGCCGGCCACGAACTCCGGCGAGATCTGGTGGTCGACGCCGATCGTGTATTCGTCCGTCGTGGGTGCCCGAAGGTGGCGATCGATCTGGTTGACCGAGACCTGGGCCGTCGGGTTGTTCGGGTCGACGCCGTACGCGTAGGAGAAGCCGGCGAGATCGCCCGGGCCCGTGATCGTATGGTTGCCGGCCGCCGCGTGAGCTCTGTAGGAGTCGGAAAGGTAACAGTAGAGGTACGAGTAGCCGAGCGGGTTGTCGTAACTGACCGTGGCCTGCCCGAGCTGGTCGGCAAAGCGCGCGTACGACGCGCGAATCAGGGTTTCCCTGTGCGCGCCGATCGCCCAGGTCAGACCGACCCGGGGCTCCCAGTTCTTCCAGCGGACTTCGGCGTCGCCGCCCGGATACGACAGCGTCGGCAGGCACGGGTTCGCTTCGGAGGGAGGCTGTTTCGAATCGCAGAGCACGTCGTTCCAGGAGCGTGCCGGGGACGTGGTCGGCAGGTTCCGGCCGTACTGTTCGTCGTAGCGCACGCCCAGATTGACCGTCAGGTTCGAGATCGTCATCGTGTCCTGCAGGAAAGCGCTTCCGTACCGGGTGTCCAGGGCGATGATGTTCGCACGAGTGAGCTTGACGATGCCAGAGTCTTCGAGCGGAATCGCCCCGCTCCCCGGCCACGTCGCGTTCGATTTCAGGTCCACTTTCCGGTAGCCGAACCCGAACTTCAGCTCGTGGCCCACGCCGCCGGTGTTGAAGAACGAAGAGAGGTTCCCGTCGACCTGGTGCTGCGGACGATAGGTCGAGTAAAAATCGTAGGAGTTCTGCCATACGCCCTGCACGTCGCGGTACATGTCCCGGTTCCCGCCCTCGGGAACGAACTTGAAGCCGCCGTCGACGTAGTCGTAGGAGATGTCCGCGACGAAGGTCGGCCCGAAGACCTGCGAGTCCTCCCCCTTCCAGATCGTCGTCGGTCCGGACTGGTCCCACGTGGTCGGCTGCGGCCGATTCGGTCCCCCGCCCCGCCCGAACTTCAACTTGTCGCCGCGGAAGTAGAAACCGGTCATCGAGTTCGACTCGATCGGCTGGACGTTGAGCTTCCCGGAGAAGTCCTCGAGCGTCGTCTTGTCGGGCGTGCCCGACGCCTGAAGCCGGTCGATCTGGTTCCTTCCGTAGCTGCCCCAGAGCCAGGCCTTGCCGGGCCAGAGCGGTCCGCCCGCTTCGACGCCATAGTCCTGGATGTTGTCGATCCGATTCTGCGCGCTGCTCTTTCCGAGCGCCTGCTGCTGCTCGCGAAAATCGGTGCGCGTGTTGTAGGCCTCGAGCTGACGCGGCGTATCGAAGAACCGGGCGGAACCGTGCACCTCGTTCGTGCCGCGCTTGGTCACCATGTTGAGGGTCACGCCGGGCACCGCGATCGAGGGATCGCTGCCGCCGGTCGTCGCCTGCATCTCCTGGAAGGCATCGAAGTCGTAGTAGGTCGGGGACGATCCGGCCGCCGACATGTCGGTGATCGTCACGCCGTCGACGTTCCACGCATTCTGGGACGGGTCGGTACCCTTGCCGACGTAGAGCGACTGCGCCCCACTCTCGCTGCCGCCGACGTTCTGGTTGTCGACGAGGACGCCCGGCGTCTGCTGCAGGATGACCCATGGGTCGCGAACCGTCGGGATTGACTTCAGCTCCTGCTGGCTGAAGTTGGCTCCCGCCGCCTGCTTCCTCGAATCGAGGAGCGGCGATTCCGAAGTGACCGTGACCGTCGCCTCGACGGCGGCGATCCTCATCACGATCGAAAGCTCCGTGTTCGCCCCCAGGTTGACCACCACGTTGTCGCGCTCGACCGTGGCGAAGCCGGAAAGCTCCGTCCGGAGCGAATAGAGGCAGGGAGCGAGGTTCAGGAAGCGGAAGTCGCCCTGCGTTCCGGTGGTCGTCGTCATCGGAGCGCCGCAGCCGGAGAGCGTCGCCGCGACACCCGGAAGCACGCCGTTCTGCTCATCCAGGACGCGAACGTAGAGGTTCCCCGTCGTCGCCTGTCCGGCGAGCGACGCCGCGACGCCGATCCCCAGGACGAAGATCGCGAGCCGTCGAATACGGGCCATGGCGGCCCCCTTTCGATTGTTGACTGCCACTGCTACGCGATTCGCCGCCCACTCGCATGATCCAGATGGATCATTCATTCGAAGCCGCGGGCCTGTAGCCTCGAAAGAGGTCAGCAATCGAGTTCGATTGTGAGCCGGGGCGAGGCGAAGATGAACCTCGCAGCGGGGTGCCGTCTCGGTCCTTACGAGGTCCTCTCCCCGCTTGGCGCGGGCGGGATGGGCGAAGTGTACCGGGCGCGAGACACGCGGCTCGGGCGCGAGGTCGCCGTCAAAGTCCTCCCGGAAGATCTCGCCCGCGACCCGGAGCGGCTTCGGCGGTTCGAGGGAGAGGCCCGCGCGGCCTCCGCTCTGACCGATCCCCACATCGTGGCCGTCTACGACGTCGGCGAAGAAGACAGCGTCCACTTCTTCGCCTCCGAGCTCGTTGACGGTTCCGACCTGCGCCGCCTGATCGATGCCGGACCCGTGCCGTTGAAGAAGGCCCTCGATCTGGCCGAGCAGATCGCTTCCGGCCTCGCCGCCGCTCACGAGAAGGGAATCATCCATCGGGACCTGAAACCGGAGAACGTCCTCATCACGAAGACGGGCATCGCCAAGATCGCGGACTTCGGCCTGGCGAAGTTGACCGAGTCGACCGCGCGAGACGTCTCCCAGCTTCCCACGACCGACGGGCACCAGACGACGGCGGGCGTCGTCATGGGCACGGTCGCGTATATGTCGCCGGAGCAGGCTCAGGGCAAGGCCGTCGACTTCCGCACCGACCAGTTCTCGTTCGGGACCGTCCTCTACGAGATGCTGACCGGAAGACGGCCGTTCGCCGGCGCTTCCCCTCCCGAAACGCTGACCGCCGTCATCCGCGAGGAGCCCGAGCCGCTCGAGAAGGCCGCGCCGGCCGTTCCCGCTCCCGTCCGCTGGATCGTCGAGCGGTGCCTCGCCAAGGATTCCGCCGAACGATTTTCTTCGACGAGCGACCTCGCCAAGGAGCTGCAGGACCTGCGATCCCATCTTTCCGAGGCGATCCGCGCCCCGGCCGTCGCCCCCGCCGAAACGCGCCGGTCCCGTCGTCGCCTGCCGTTGCCGGCGGCCGTCGCTCTGGCGGCGGCAAGCGTCGGCGCCGGTTATTTCGCCGCCGGCCGGCGCACCTCGAATGCGCCGCCGTCGTTCCGCGCTCTCACGTTTCGACGGGGCACGATCACGGGGGCCCGATTCGGACCGGACGGCAAGAGCGTGTATTACAGCGCGGCCTACGGCAGCGAACCGTCGCGGGTCTTCGTCACGCGGATCGACGGCACCGAGTCGGCACCGCTCGACCTTCCGCCCGCGATCCTGCTCTCGGTCTCGCAGAAGAACGAGCTCGCGGTGCTGTTGACGAACGAACGCAACCCGCACAACTCGCACGGAACGCTCGCCCGCGTCGCGGCGCTGGGGGGCACGCCGCGGCCCCTCGCGACCGACGCGATCGACGCCGACTGGGCTCCCGACGGGGAGCAGATGCTCCTCAGCCGCGGCGCGTCCCAGATCGAGTTTCCCCTCGGACATCCGCTGGCGCTGCGGGGTCAGGACCCGCGCTTCTCCCCCGCGGGCGATCACATCGCCTTCGCCGGTCGCGACGAGCGCGGCGCGCAGGTCGAACAGATCACCGACGTCGGCGGCAAGATCGTCACTTCGCATCCGATCGAATGGCAGTTCGGCAAAGCCTGGACGCCCGACGGGAAGGAGCTCTGGTTCACCGGCTCGGAGAGCGGAGCGGGCTACGACCGCGCCCTCTACGCGCTCTCTCTGACCGGCAAGCTGCGCCTGGTCCTGCGGGCACCGGTGGCGCTGACCGTGTGGGACGTCGGCTCCGATCGCCGTGCGCTCCTTTCCCCGGGCGCCGCCTGGCTCGGAATCGCTGCCGGCCGGGCCGGTTCGCCGAAAGAGCAGCCACTCGATCTTCTGGGGCGAACCTTTCCCATCGCCCTCTCGGCGGACGGCCGGTGGGTCCTGGCGTGGGAGCGTCGCGAGGTGGGAGGGGGCGCCTACCTGCGGTCGACGGACGGCGCCCAGACCCTGCACCTCGGAAGCGACGAACCGCTCGGGCTGTCCCCCGACGGAGCCTGGGTGCTCACGAGCAGCAAAGCGGATCCGCTCCGGCTGATCCCGATCGGGCCCGGCCTGCCGCGGCAGATCCCGACGTCGGGCCTCGGGCGGCCGCCGGGCGGCGCGATCGCCGGATCGGCTCGGTGGTCCCGCGACGGACGCCGGCTCTTCCTGTCGCAGCGCGATCCGGCCGCGGGCGCGACACCGGACTCTCGCATCTACGTGCGCGACGGCGACCGGCCGTGGCGACCGATCACGCCGGGGGGGATCGCGGGTCGCTTCGCCGTCTCCCCGGACGGCCGGAAGCTGGCGATCCGGGACGGTTCCGGTGTCCTCACCGTTTACCCCGTCGACGGCGGTGCTTCGGTCTCGTTCGCCGGGGAGACCGGAACTCCGATTCTTTGGAGTCCGGACGGCCGCTGGCTCTACCTCCAGACGTCGACGCTCGCCCTCGCGTCACGGGTGTACCGCCGCGAGATCGCGACCGGACGCGTCGAACCCTGGAACGAGGTTTCTCCCGCAGATCTGACCGGAGTGAGCATGATCGGAGAGGTGCTGCTGAGCGACGATGCGCAGTCGTACGTCTATCGGTACGCTCGGCTGTCGAACGAGCTCTACCTCGCCGAGGGGCTGCGATGAGCCGCGAGGAGGATCGATTCCTCTCCGCCACCGAAGCCGCTCCGGCAGTCGCCCCCGCGGAGGCACCGACGATCGACGCGTCGGCCCGCGGGTCTGGCATCCCTCTCGCCGCTCGTCGAGTGCTGGGCGGGCGCTACGAGGTCCGCGGCGTCCTTGGCCGGGGCGGCATGGGCGAGGTGTGGCTCGCCCGGGATCTGAAGCTCCAGGTCGACGTGGCGCTCAAGGTCGTTCGCTCCGAGAGGCTGAGCGAGTCCGGCGCGCTCGACCGCCTGCGCGCGGAGGTCCGGGCCGCTCGCGCGGTCGCCTCCCCGCACGTTTGCCGCGTCTACGACCTGGTCGAGGCCGAAGGCCTCGAGTGCATCTCGATGGAGTACGTCGACGGCACGACGCTGCGCGAGATCCTCGCGACGCGCACGCCGCTCGACCTCGGTGAGGCGCGGGAGATCGCCCTCCAGTTCCTGTCGGGGCTCGGAGCGATTCACGACGCGGGCCTCGTCCACCGCGACGTCAAGCCCGAGAACATCATGCGGACGCGCGCGGGCCGCGTCGTCCTCATGGACTTCGGCATCGCCAAGGCCGCCGCGGCGGGAGGGACGATCGCCGGCACACCCGCCTACTGGTCTCCCGAGCAGGCCGCCGGCGCGCCCGCGGACCGCCGCGCCGACATCTTCGCCGCGGGACTCGTCCTCGCCGAGATGGTGGCGCCGTCCGGCGTTCGCCGGCACGAACTGCAGGAGGCGCTCCTCCAGGGCCTTCGCGCGCATCCGTTGAAGGTGCCGGACATGCCCTGGGCCGAGGCGATCCGGAAAGCGGTCGCCCGGGATCCGGGCGATCGTTACGAATCCGCGCGGGCGCTCGCCCGGGCGCTCGAGGAGATCGCCGAGCGGCTGCCCGGCACGACGATCGAGAAGACCCGGCCGTATCCCGGTCTTTCGGCATTCACCGAGGCGGACGCGCGGTTCTTCTTCGGCCGCGAAGCCGAGATCGAGTCGGCGTGGAAGCGGCTGCCGAACCGGCATCTCCTCGCGATCGTGGGACCCTCCGGAGCCGGAAAGAGCAGTTTCCTCCGAGCCGGCGTGATCCCGGCGAAGCCCGAAGGCTGGGCGCACCTCATCTGCACGCCCGGCGACGCGCCGTTCGTCGCGCTCGGCCAGGCGCTGGTCCCCGAGATCTCGCGCGACACCCAGGCGATGCGCCAGATGCTGCGCTTCGAGAACGCCGATGTCGCGGTGGATCTCTTCCGCCGCTGGCGGAGCGCCCACCCCGAGGCCCTCGTCATCGTCGACCAGTTCGAGGAGCTCTTCACGCTCAATCCGACGGAGGTGCAGGCGCGATTCGCTTCGCTCCTCGGACGGCTCGTCCTCGAGTCCGACGTCCACGTGCTCCTCTCGATGCGCGACGACTTCCTGCTTCGCTGCCAGGATCACGAGGCGCTGAAGCCCGTCTTCAGCGACCTCATGCCCCTCGGCGCGCCGGCGGGTGACGCTCTGAGGCGGGCGCTCGTCCAGCCGGCGCTCCGGTGCGGTTACCGTTTCGAAGACGAAGCGCTGGCCGCCGAGATGCTCCGCGTCGTCGAAGGGGAGCGCGGGGCGCTGCCGCTCCTTGCCTTCGCCGCGAACTCGCTCTGGGAGCGGCGCGACCGCGAGAACGGTCTCCTCACGCGCGCGGCATACGAGGCGATCGGCGGAGTCGGCGGGGCCCTCGCGCGGCATGCGGAGGAAACGCTCGAGCGCGTCGGAAAGGAAAAGCTTCCGATCGTCCGGGAGATGTTCCGGAATCTCGTCACGCCGGAGGGCACCCGCGCCGTCCGCGACGTGGACGACCTGTTCACGGTGTTTCCCGAGGCCAAGCGCGGCGACGCGGAAGCAGTCCTGAAAGCTCTCGTCGACGCGCGGCTGCTGACCCGGTACGACGCGCACGCCACCGAGCCCGCGCAGACCGCCGGCCGGCGGGTGGAGGTGGTGCACGAGTCGCTGCTGTCGGCATGGCCACGCCTGGTTCGCTGGCGCACCGAGGACGAAGGCGGTGCGCAGCTGCGCGACCAGCTGCGCCAGGCCGCCCGCCTCTGGGACGACAAGGGACGAACGAGCGACTTGCTCTGGACGGGCACGGCGTTTCAGGAATTCGAGGTCTGGCGAAGCCGGTATCCGGGAGCCTTGACCGCCATCGAGGAAGACTTCGGCCGGGCGATGCGGGCGTGGGCGCAACGGCGCCGGCGGCGGCAGACCGCCGCGGTCGCGGGAGTGATCGCGGTCCTCGCGGCGGTGGCGATTGCGGTCGGCATCTCGCGGCACAGAGCGGTCGTCGCGGCGCGGCGGGCCGAGGCGAGCAAGCTCCTCGCTTTCGGCCAGGAGCGCCTCGCCGAGGACCCCACCGAAGCCCTCGCCTATACGACGGCGAGCCTCGAGCTGAACGACAGTCCCGAAGCGCGCCTCTTCGCCCTGAAGACGCTCTGGGAGGCTCCGCCGGCACTCGAGTTCGGAATCGGCAAGGTCGTCTGGCTGCCCGCCTTCAGCCCCGACGGTCGGCAGCTCGCGGCCGGGGGTTACACGGGAGACTCCCACGTCTTCCGCGAGGACGGCGGCCCACCGCTCGTCCTGGCCGGGAACGGAAACCCGTTCTGGGTCGCCGGGCGGATCGTCCTGTTCGTGTCTTCGGTCGGCCGGGCCTCGGTTTTTCTGCCTGACGGCAGGCTCGAGCGAACCGTCCAGTTCGGCGGCCTCTGCAGGGCCGTCGTCCTCCTCGACTCGCGGCTGTACGGCGCCACCGAGATCGAAGGAAAGGAAGGCCGGCCACCCGAATTCGCGCTCTGGAATTGGGGGCCGGTCGAGGGAGACCCCGTCGAGGTCGGTCGGGTCCCTCGCAGCGGTGCCTACGCATGGGGGCCGGGCGGTACGAGCTGGCTGTACGCGCGGGGAGGCACCCTGCTCGCGCACCCGCTCGCGGCATCACCCCGGAGCGCCGACCTCGTCCTGGGGGAGCACCTTCCGGAGATCGTGGCGATCCGGTCGATGGAGGTCAATCAGGTGGTGACGGTCAACCGCGCCCGGGAGCAGCGCCTCTGGACGCTCGACTCCGGGCAGACTCCACGAACGGAAAATCTCTCCTCCCCGGAGACCGCCCCGGACGCCGCGTTCAAGGGCGGATGGTTCTTCGAGCGGGTCGCGGAGGGCCTTCGTCTGTGGAGGCGGGGCGGGTGGCCGGCGGCGCGCCCCCTCTTCCTGCGGAGAAACGCGTCGTGGTACATGGCGAATTGGGACATCCGTGCGGCCGGCGACTGGCTCGTGGCTTCCACGCATGGCTACAGCCGGATGACGTTCTGGCCGCTCCTTGGCCCGCATCCGCTCGTCGTCGATGGGTTCAACCTCGACCACAAAGTCGAGGCCTTCAGCCCGGACGGCCGCTGGCTCGCGACGTCGTGGCGGGGCGCGTCGATCCGGCTCTGGCCGCTCACTCCCAGCTCGGCCGGCCCGCGGACCCTGGCGGTGCCGGGCCTGACCGGTCCGCCGAGAGGGATGTCGTTCGATCCCGGCGGCCGATTCCTGTTCTGTGTCGGAAGCAGCGTCTGGGTCGTGCCCGTCGATGGCCGGCCGCCCGTCAAGCTCGAGGGCTTCTCCAAGGTTCCCTGGATGAACGCGACGGCGGTCTCGCCGAGCGGGCGGTTC
>DASTIQ010000150.1 GCA_035717485.1 Thermoanaerobaculia bacterium
GTCCGGCTCGATGCATCGTCGCGCCCACCTACGATCTGTAGTCCGCGTTGAGGGAAACGTAGTCGTGCCCCAGGTCGCTGGCCAGCACGGTCGCCGACGCCTTTCCCGCCCCGAGGTCGGCGAGGACCGGCACCCGTTCCCTCGCGAAGACCCGGGCGGCATCCCGTTCCCGGTAGGAAGCCGCGGCGCCTTCCACGACGAGGCGAACCGGCCCGGCGGAGAGCTCCACTCGGCCCGTCGAGACCCGGGCGCCGCTCCGGCCGATCGCCGCGAGGATGCGCCCCCAGTTCGGGTCGCCGCCGTGGAGCGCGGTCTTCACGAGGGGCGACGTCGCGATCGCGTTGGCCGCGAGCTTCGCCTCTTTCGCCGTCGCGGCGCCGCGAACCGTGATCTCCATCACGCGCGTCGCCCCCTCGCCGTCCCGCACGATCCGCCACGCGAGCTCCCCGCAGACGGTCGCGAGCGCCCGGCGGAAGTCGTCGCCGTCTTCGCCTGCGAGCGGCTCGTTCCCGAGGCGCCCGGAGGCCATGAGGAGAACGCTGTCGTTGGTGGACGTGTCGCCGTCCACGGAAATCGCGTTGAACGTCGAATCGACCGCTTCCCGGAGCGCCCGGCGCAGGTATTCCGGCGTGGCCGCGACGTCCGTCATCACGAACCCGAGCATGGTCGCGAGGTTCGGATGGATCATCCCCGCGCCCTTCGCGAAGCCGACGATGCGGCCGCGCCGGGGCCCCAGCCGGAACGTCGCCGACGCGACCTTCGGTCCGGTGTCGGTCGTCAGGATCGCGAGCGAGGCGGCGTCGATGCCTCCGGAAGAGAGCCGGGCCACCGCGTCCGGCAGCGCCGCCCGGATCTTCTCGTCCGGGAGGAGGACGCCGATCACGCCGGTGGAGGCGAGAAAGACTTCGGAAGGCGGACAGCCGAGGAGGGCGGCCGTCCGCTGGCGGACTCGCGCCGCGGCCCGGGTTCCTTCCGCTCCCGTGATCGCGTTCGCGCAGCCGGAGTTGACGACGACCGCGCGGACGCGGCCGCCACTCCGGCGGAGCGCCGTCCGCGAGAGCTCGACGGGCGCGGCCGAGAAGCGGTTCTTCGTGAAGACGGCCGCCGCCGCCGACGCGCCCCCCTCGGAGACGATGAGCGCCAGGTCGGGACGCTTCTTCCGGATGCCGCTCCGGACTCCGCTCGCGAGGAACCCCTTCGGCAGCCTCATCGTCCCTCCTCCTTCCCGATCCTCCGCCGGGCCGCGCGCGCGGCCTGCCGCACCCGCGCCGGGGACGCGCCTCCCAGGACGCGGCGCTTCGCGAGCGACCGATCCAGGTCGAGAGCCGCGAGATCACGCGGCAGGATGCCGGGAGAAGGCGGGATCTCCGCCAGCCCGCGTCCGGACGCCAGTGCCTCCGCGACGTGGCGGCCGACCCGCGCGTGCGCTTCCCGGAACGGCACGCCCCGCGCCGCGAGGGCGTCGGCGAGCTCGGCCGCGAGAATGGCTCCCCCTTCCGCGGCCGCCCGCATCCTCGGCCGGTCGAGCGCGAGCCCGCCGACGAGCGCGGCGAGCGCGGGGAGAGCGGCGCCGAGCACCGCGCGCATCCGGAAGAGCGGCTCCTTGTCGAGCTGGAGGTCCTTGTCGTACGCGAGCGGAAGGCCCTTGAGAACCGCCAGGAACCCGGCGAGCTCGCCGACCGCGCGCCCCGCGTGGCCCCGCACGAGCTCGAGGACGTCGGGATTCTTCTTGTGCGGGAGCCTCGACGACCCGGTCGCGAGCGCGTCGGGCAGCTCGACGAATCCGGCCTCGTCGGAGGAGAAGAAGATCAGATCCTCGGCCAGCCGGGAGAGGTGCGAGAGGAGCAGCGCTCCCGCATAGAGATAATCCGCCGCTCCGTCCCGGTCGGAAACCGCGTCGAGCGAGTTCGCCGTCGGCCGCGCGAATTCGAGCTCCCGCGCGAGCGTCGCCCGGTCCACGGCGACCGGCGACCCCGAGAGCGCCCCGGATCCGAGGGGGCATTCGTCGGCGCGCGCCGCCGCCTCCCGAAGACGAGAGGCGTCCCGGAGCAGCATCTCGACGTACGCCAGGCACCAGTGGCCGAACGTCACCGGTTCCGCGCGCTTCGCGTGCGTATATCCGGGCATCGCCGTCGCCGCCTCCTCCTCGCCGCGGCGCGCGAGGACGGCGGCGATCGAGAGAACGTGCGCGCGCGCCTCGCGGAACGCCTCGCGCAGCCAGAGCCGCAGGTCGGTCGCGACCTGGTCGTTGCGCGAACGGCCCGTGTGGAGCTTGCCGGCCGCCTTCCCCGACGTCTTCGCGATCGACGCCTCGACGAAGGCGTGCACGTCCTCGTGGTCCGCGGGCGCCGCCGGGGCGCCGGCGCGCGCCACCCGCTCGAGCGCGCGGGCGAGGCGCGTCTGTTCGGCCCGGGTGATCGCGCCCGCTCTCCGGAGCGCCCCGGCCCATGCGATCGAGCCCCGCACGTCGTGCGCGAGGAGCTCGCGGTCGAAGGCGAACGAGTCGTTGAAGCGGCGGAGCTCCTCCGACGGGCGATCGGCGAAGCGGCCACCCCAGAGGTCCCGTCGCTCCGCGCTTGCTCGGGGGACGGGAGATCGCGGCGCCTTTCGTCCGCGACGGTCTTTCGCCATCAGCGTTCTCCGCCGGCGCGCCGGGGCTCCGGGACCTCGATCGGCGCGAGTCGCCGCCGGCCGCGCGTCGGGAGCCCGAAGAGCCGGATGAATCCCGCGGCGTCGGCGGGGGTGTAGCCCGCCATGTCGAACGACGCCAGAGCCGGGTTGTAGAGCGAAGAGGCCGACGCCCGGCTCACGACCGACGCCGATCCCTTGAAGAGCTTCACCACGACGCGGCCGTTGACGTTGGCGGCGAGTGACTCGAAGAACGCGTCGAGCGACTCCCGCAGGGGCGAGAACCACTGGCCGTAATACACGATTTCCGCGTAGCGCATCGCGAGCCGGTCCTTCTCGTGCGCGGAGTCGCGGTCGAGCGTGATCGACTCCAGCGCCCGGAGCGCCGCGACGAGGATCGTCCCGCCCGGCGTCTCGTAGACGCCGCGGGACTTGATGCCCACGAGCCGGTTCTCGACGAGGTCGACGCGTCCGACGCCGTGCCGCCCCCCGACCGCGTTCAGCCGCTCGATCAGCGCGGCCGGAGACAGGGCCTCGCCGTCGACCGCCACCGGAAATCCCTCTTCGAACGCGATCTCGACCCGCTCGGGAACTCCGGGAGCGTCCTCCGGCGCGACCGTCAGACGGTAGATCCCGGGCTCCGGCTCCCACGACGGATCCTCCAGGCGGCCCCCTTCGTGGGAGATGTGCCAGAGGTTCCGGTCGCGGGAATACGGGTCCTTCCGGGTGACGGGGACGGGGATCCCGCGCGACGCCGCGAACTCGATGGCGTCCTCGCGCGATCCGATCGACCACTCTCGCCAGGGTGCGATCACCGAGAGCTCGGGAGCGAGCGCCTGGTAGGCGAGCTCGAAGCGGACCTGGTCGTTCCCCTTGCCGGTGCACCCGTGAGCGAGCGCGTCGCACCCGGTCTCGAGCGCGGCCTCGACCTGCTTCAACGCGATGAGCGGGCGGGCCGCCGCGGTCCCGAGGAGGTATTCGCGCTCGTAGATCGCGCCCGACCGGAGGAGCGGAAAGAGATACTCGCGGGCGAACTCCTCCCGCGCGTCGACGAGCCGGAAGTCCGCGGCCCCCGTGCGCCGCGCCTTCTCGGCGAGGCCGCGGGTCTCCTCCTGCTGGCCGACGTCGACGGCGACCGCGACGACCTCGCAGCCGTAGTTCTCCTTGAGCCAGGGAATGATGATCGAGGTGTCGAGCCCTCCCGAATAGGCGAGCGCGGCGCGGCGAACGGACGTCTTCATGCGGGAACCTCCTCGAGAAGGGTTTCGTCGAGCGCCCGCACGAAGGCGGCGAGCGCCGTTCTGGGAACGACGTACGGCGGCAGGAGCCGGAGCACGCGCTCGCGCGCGGTTCCGACCACGAAGCCGCGATCGAGCAAACGGCGGGCGACCGGTCCCGAAGGGCGGTCGAGCTCGATTCCCCACATCAAGCCCGCTCCGCGCACCTCGCGGACGGACCGGTTCCGGCGCGCGAGCCGCGACAGCGCCGCTCCGAGGAAGCGGCCGAGGCCGCGGATGCGGGCGAGCAGTTCCCGCTCCTCGATCTCGTCGAGGAACGCGAGCCCCAGCCGGCAGGCGAGCGGGTTTCCGCCGAACGTCGTTCCGTGATGCCCCGGCCGCACGGCGCCCGCGAGCCTCTCGCCGACGACGACCGCGCCCAGCGGGAGCCCGCCGCCGAGCGCCTTCGCGAGGGTGACGGCATCCGGCAGCACGCCGGCCCGCTCGAACGCGAAGAGCGTCCCCGTCCGTCCGAGCCCGCACTGGATTTCGTCGAAGATCAGCACGGCGCCGGTCCGGTCGGCGGCCTCCCGGGCCGAGCGCAGGAACGCGTCGGTGAGGGGGACGATCCCCGCCTCGCCCATGACCGGCTCGAGGAGGATCGCCGATGTTTCTTCCGAAACGGCGCGCCGCAGCGCCTCCGGATCGTTCGGTGGAACGAATCGGGCCCCCGGCACGAGGGGAACGAACGGCCGCCGGTAATCCTCGTGACCGGTCACGGAGAGCGCGCCGAAGGTTCGCCCGTGGAAGCTTTCCTCGACGGCGACGACCCCGGCGCGGCCGGGGTTGGCGAGGCGGGCGAGCTTCAGCGCGGCTTCGATGGCTTCGGTGCCGCTGTTGCAGAAGAACGCCTTCGAGAGGCCCGACGCGCGCACGAGACGCTCGGCGAGCAACCCCTGCGCCGGGTGGTAGTAGAGATTCGAGAGATGCCAGACGCCGCGCGAGCCTTCCGCGAGAGCGCGGACGAGCCTCGGATGGCGCGAGCCCAGAGCGTTGACCGCGATCCCGGCCAGGAGATCCCAGTATTCCTTTCCGGCGGCGTCGACGAGCCGGGCGCCCCGCCCCGACCGCGGATGAAACGGAGTACGAGCGTACGTTCCCAGCACGAACCCGCGATCGCGGGCCTCGACCTCGGCGGGCGCTTCCGCGGAGTCCGACGCGGCCGCGGCGGCGTCAGGCGGCTCCGGCTGCACGGCGTCAGGCCGCGACAAGAGAAGTCCCTCCCGTCCGTCCGTCGAGGACGTCGGCATGCCGGTCCGGACCGGCGATCACGATCTCTTCGACTCCCTGGGCGATCGCGTCGAGCGCGGCCGCGAGCTTCGGCCTCATCCCCCCCGAGGCGGCTCCGGAGACCAGCAGCTGCTGCGCGGCGGCCGCCGTGAGACGCGGCAGCGTCCGCCCGGATCCGTCGCGCACTCCTTCGACGTCCGTGAAGAAGATGAGACGCGCCGAGCCCAGAGCCGCCGCAACGGCGGCCGCAGCCGTGTCGGCGTTCAGGTTCAGGATCCCTCCTTCGCGGCCGGCGGCCAGCGGAGCGAGGACCGGCAGGAGTCCCGCATCCAGCAGCGCCCGGAGCGCGCCCGGCCACGCCCGCGGCGCGGTTCCGACGAGGCCCAGCTCGACGCCGTCGACCGGCGGATGGAGCTCCGCCACGAGCGTTCCCCCATCCACGCCGGAAAGACCCGCGGCCGCGATGCCGAGCGAGCGGAGCTCGTCGACGAGACCCTTGTTGACGATTCCGGCGAGGACGGCGACGACCGCCTCCAGCGTGGCGGGACCGGTGACCCGCAGGCCGCGATGGACGCTCCGCGTCAGTCCCAGGGCCGAAAGGTGCTCGTCGATCTTCTTTCCCCCGCCGTGCACGACGACGACGGGTGTCCCCGCTTCCCACGCGCGCGCGACCGCGCCGATCGCTCGGCGGCGAAGGGCCGCGTTCTCGAGCAGGCTGCCACCGAGCTTGACGACCCACGGACGTTCCCCGACGTTCATGCCAGTCCCTCCTCTTCGGGAAATCCCGCCATCCGGTTGAAGTTCTGAACCGCCTGCGACGCGGCGCCCTTCAGCAGGTTGTCGAGAACGCTGACCACGACGCCGCGCCGGCCCCCCGCGAAGACGGCGAAGCCGATCTCGGCGCGGGGCGTTCCGACGACCGCCTTCAGCTCCGGAAGCTCCCCCGCCGGCAGGACCCGCACGAAGCGGCTGCGGGCGTACGCGGCGCCGAAAGCGGCGGCGAGCTCCTCGGCCGACGTCTCCCCGGCAAAGCCCAGGTGGAGCGTCGAGAGGATTCCGCGGGGGACCGGGAGCAGGTGCGGAACGAAACAGAGATCGACCGGCTCGGTGCCGAGGTGCCTCCGGATTTCCGGTTCGTGGCGGTGCGTTCCCGCGGCGTAGGCCTTCGCGTTTCCGAAGAGCTCCGTGAACGACCAGGCGAAGTCGGCCTTCTTGCCGGCCCCCGAAACGCCGCTCTTGCTGTCGCAGACGACGGGCTGGGCGCGGTCGAGAAAGCGGAGAACCGGTTTGAGAGCGAGAAGAGCGGACGTCGCATAGCACCCGGGGTTCGCGACGAGCCGGGCCGTCTCGAGCTCGCCATCGCACCATTCCGTCAGGCCGTAGACCGCACCCGGCAGCAGGCCGGGGACCGGGTGCGCGAAACCGTACCAGCGGGGGTACTCGGCGGCCGGGAGACGAAAGGCGCCCGACAGATCCACCACCCGGACGCCCGGCAGACGGTCGAGGATCTCCGGAACGACTTCCGCGGAAATTTCGTGGGGCGTGGCGAGAAACACGAAGTCGGGTTCGCCCGCGAGGAGCGCGTCGACCGTGAACGGCGCCGCGTCCGGCCCCGGCGCGCCCGCGAGCGCCGGATGGAGGCCTCCGAACGGCACGGCGCCGCCGCCGGCGCCCGAGAAGATGCCGCCCCACCGGACGCCCCGATGGCGGGCGAGAATCGCCGCGAGCTCCCCCCCGGCGTAGCCGGTCGCCCCGACGATCGATACACGTTTGCCCTGCAGCTCTTTCAATCCGGCATCCTTTCGAGGAACGCCGGTTCAGGAACGCTTCGATCGGCGCGGCTGCGCCGACCGGATTCGAGGCTTGGCGTCGGTCGAGATCAGGGACCGCAGACGATGGGTGAGGCGGGCCGCGGCAGCCGCCGAGCGGGTTGCCAGGAAAATCGTGTCGTCGCCCGAGACCGTCCCGACCACCTCGGGCAGAGCCGCCTCGTCGAGGGCGCGGGCCACCGGCGACGCGTCCGCCGGCGGCGTCCGGAGAACGACGAGCGACGAGGCCGTCTCGACCCGGAGGACGAACTCGCGGACGACGCGGCTGAGCTTCTCCTCCCGTCTTTCCGGGCGCGCCGGCTCCTCCGCCGCGGACGGCGAGGACGCCTCGGCCCGCGCGGCGGCGACCGGGAGCACGTAGCCGGCTGGGCCCTTGGCGACCCCGAGCTCGCGAAGATCGCGGGAGACGGTCGGCTGGGCCGCCGGATATCCGCGGTGGCGGAGGAGGCGCTGCAGCTCGTCCTGGGAGCGGATCGTCGCTTCCCGGATGATCCGGAGCATCTCGTCGCGGCGGCGCATCGTGGCGCCGATCGAATAAGTATTCACCAACACGAATTTTTATTGATCACATCCCCGGTGTCAAGGGAAAAACGAGGGGCGGGCGCCCGTGCTCCGACGAGCGATAAACTCGTTCCCGTGGCGCTCGCCCCGGGAACCCGGTTCGGCCCCTACGAGGTCTCGGCTCTCCTCGGAGCCGGGGGGATGGGCGAGGTCTATCGGGCGCGCGACGTGCGCCTCGGGCGCGAGATCGCCCTGAAGATCCTCCCCGCGGCGTTCGCCGAGCAGCCGGAGCGGATGCGGCGCTTCGAGGAAGAGGCCCGGATGGCCTCCCGCCTGAATCACCCGAACATCGTCACGATCCACGACATCGGAAACGAGGGGGGAATCGCGTTCATCGCGATGGAGCTCGTCGAGGGAGAGTCGATCCGCGAACGGATCTCGCGCGGTGCCTTCCCCCCCGCGGAGTCCGCCGCGATCGCCGCGCAGATCGCCGCCGGCCTCGCCCGGGCCCACGCCGCCGGGATCGTCCATCGGGACCTGAAGCCCGAGAACGTCATGATCGCTCCCGGCGGGCTCGTCAAGATCCTCGATTTCGGGCTCGCCCGCATCGAAGCCGAACGCGTGACCTCGACGCCCTCTTCCGCGCCGACGCGCACGTCTCCCACCGGCGCCGGCGCGATTCTCGGGACCGTCGGCTACATGTCGCCGGAGCAGGCTCGGGGCGCTCCGACGGATGCGCGGACCGACCTCTTCGCGTTCGGCGCCCTGCTTTACGAGATGCTCGCGGGCCGCCCGGCGTTTCCCGGAGGCACGGTCGCCGCTCTCTCGGCGATCCTCGCGCCCGGCCCCCCGGACCTGTCCGGGATTCCCGACGGCACGCCTCCCGGGCTCGCCCGGATCGTCCGCCGCTGCCTCGAGAAGGACCCCGAGCGCCGCCTCTCCTCCGCCCACGATCTCTCCCTTCAGCTTCGCGACCTCGCCGTGCCCGCCGCTCCCACTCTGCGGACGCGTTCCTCGGCGTCGCGAGTCCGGCGGAAGGCGATCGACTCGGTCGCCGTCCTCCCCCTGATCAACGTGGGGGGCGACCCCGCACACGAATACCTGACCGACGGCGTCACCGAATCGATCATCCACGGCCTGTCGGAGCTCCCGAAGCTCCAGGTGATGGCGCTCTCGACGGTCTCCCGCTTCCGCGGGCGCGACCCGCTCGAGGCGGGACGGGCGCTGGGGGTCCGCGCGGTGCTCACGGGCAAGCTCACCGGAACCGCCGAAAGGCTGCGCGTGCAGGCGGAGCTCGTCGACGCGCAGACCGGATTCCGGATCTGGGGCGAAGCGTACGACCGGCCGATGGCGGACCTGCTGGAGGTCCAGGACGAGATCGCGCGGGAGATCTGCGATCACCTTCGCTTCAAGCTCTCCGGCGCGGAGCGGCGGCGCGTCGCGAAGGCCCCGACGCGCAACGCGCAGGCGTACCAGGCGTACCTGAAGGGCCGCTACTTCTGGAACAAGTGGACGACCGAGGGTGTCAAGAGCGCGATCGAGCTGTACGAGCGCGCGATCGAGATCGATCCCGCGTACGCGCTCGCCTGGGGCGGGATGGCCGACGCCTACGGGATCATGGGCAGCATGAAGATCACGGCCCCGGATCAGGCGTTTCCGAAAGCAAGGGCCGCCGCCCTCCGGGCCCTCGAGATCGACCCGCGGCTCGCCGACGCCCACGCGTCGCTCGCCTACGTCCACTGGCTGCACGACTGGGACTGGCCGGCCGCCGAGGCTTCGTTCCGGGAATCCCTGCGGCTGAACCCCAGCTACGCGACCGGACATCGCTGGTACGGGCAGTTCCTGTCGGGATTGGGCCGCGGCGAGGAGGCGCTGGAGGAGGTCCGCCGGGCGCTCGATCTCGATCCCCTCTCGCTCATCATCCACACGGCGGTCGGGGACGCCCTGTTCTACGCCCGGCGTTACCGGGAGTCGATCGAGTTCTACCGGAAGTCGCTCGAGATGGACCCCGATTTCCAGGCCGGCCACAGCGACCTCGCGCGGGCGCTCGAGTTCTCGGGAGAGATCGACGAGGCGATCCGCGAATACGAGGCCGCGATCCGGCTGTCGGGAGCCACCGCGGCCGACGCGTCCGTCGGGCGGGCCAACGCGCTCGCCGTCGCCGGCAACCGGGAGGAGGCGCTCGCCATCCTCGACCAGCTTCAACGGCGGAGAGCGGAGCGGTTCACGTCGCCGTGGGGAATCGCCTCGATCTACGCGAGGCTCGGAGAGCCCGAGGAGGCCCTCTCCTGGCTCGAGCTCGCCTACGCCGAGCACGACCCGCCGCTGGTCTGGCTGAAGGTCCACCCGCGGTTCGACGCCCTGCGTTCCCACCCCCGGTTCCTCGCGATTCTCCGGCGGATGAACCTCGAGTGACGGCGCGGCTCGTGCTGCTCGGCGCGAGCAACGTCCGACGCGGGCTCCCGGTCGTCGTCGAATCGGCCCGCGCGGCGATCGGTCCGGACCTCGAGATCTTCGGCGCCTTCGGACACGGGCGCTCCTACGGCACGCGAAGCTGCATCCCGTTCCGCTGTCTTCCGGGGATCCTCGAGTGCGGGCTCTGGGAGGCACTCGCGGCGGGGGGAGGCGCGACTTCGGCCGTCGTGATGGACGTCGGCAACGACATCCTCTACGGCGAGACCGCCGAGACCATCCTCGGCTGGGTCGCCGAATGCCTCGCGCGGCTCGCACGGGGGGGCGCCGCCCTCCGGGTCGTCGCCGCCCCGGTGGACCGCATCCGGCGCGTCGCCGCGGCCGAATTCCTCTTGTTCCGGACGATCTTCTATCCCGGCTCGCGGGTCTCCCGGAGGGCGGCGGTCCGCGCCGTCGAGGAGGTCGACGCGGGGCTCCGCCGCCTCGCCTCCGGAGCGGGCGCCGCGATCGTCGAACCCCGCTTGCGCTGGTACGGTATGGATCCAATCCACATCCGGCGGTCGATGCGACCCGCCGCGTGGGCGGAGATCCTCGGTGCGGCGGGCCCTCCCCCGCCGATGCCCGCCGGAGAGGCCCTGAGGCTGCGCCTGGCTCCGCCCGAACGGCGGTGGATCGCCGGGTTCGAGCGGAGGGCGCTGCAACCGGCTCTCCGGCTGAAGGGGGAAACGCTCATATCGCTCTTCTGATCAATATGGCGATAGCGGGTCGCGACGGATCCGGAAGATACTCATCGTCCGGAGGGTTTCCATGAGACCGTCCCGGCGGAACTGGATGATCCCGGGAATCGTGCTGGCCGGCGCCGTCGTCGCCGGAGCTTCTCCGCGCCGGATCGCCGCCCCGGATTTCTCGTTCCAGGCCGCGACGCGGATCGCCGGAGCCGACGGTTCGCTGCCGATGACCGCGGCCGGCGGGACCCTGTTCTTCTCGCCGCGGACCGCCGCTCCCCCGGGTGTCGACGATCTCGGAGAGGTTCCGAAATGGCTGGCGCCGCGGCTCCTCGCCGTGTCGCACGGCGATTCGACGCCGCGGATCGTCGCCGATTTCTCGGGACCGGACGTCGATCCCGCCGACGCGCCGTTCGTGACGATCCTCCTCGCGGCGGGAGATCGCCTGCTGTTCACGGTCGGGCGCCACGACGGCTCGTTCGCGTTCTGGACGAGCGACGGGACCGCCGCGGGAACCGGCCCGATTCCGGGATGGGAATTCCCGGCCGGGAGCGGAATCCCATGGGCGTCGCCGGCCCCCTCCGGAGCCCTGCTCAGCGTGGATCGCGGCGGCAGCGGATTCGAGCTCTGGTCGACCGCCGGGACCGCGGCGACGACGACGCTCCTCCGCGCGTTCGGGTATGCGGGAGTCTGGCGAATCGATTCGGCTCCCCTCGGCGGGTTCACCTACTTCAGCCTCGTCCAGCCCGACCTGCGCGTGGACCTCTGGCGCACGGACGGGACTCCCGAGGGAACCACTCCGGTGAGAACGGGAATCAGCCGGTATGGCGAGAGCAGCTTCGCCCGCGCCGGCGATACGCTCCTTCTCCTCGGATATCTCGCGGGCCAGAATTTCTGGCGGAGCGACGGGACCGCGGCCGGGACGGAGGTATTCGACCAGGTCTATTTCCCCCAATCGGTCGGTTGGGCTCCGTCCGCGGGCGACCGCGCCTACTTCTTTTCTTCGAACGCCGAGAACGACGGCCAGGACGAGCTCTGGACGACCGACGGGACCGCCGCGGGGACCTCCCGCGTTTCTTCGGTCGCGGCCTGGTGGTCGGCGGCTCTCGGCAACTCGATCCTCTTCGTCGCCGACGACGGCGTCCACGGACGCGAGCCGTGGGTCACGGAAGGCACCCCGGAAACGACGAGGATGCTGGCGGACGTCGTCCCCGGCGCATCGGGATCGAACCCTTCCTCCTTCGCGAAGATCGCCGACCTCGTTCTCTTCTCCGCCGACGACGGCTCCGGAACCGGCATCTGGCGGACCGACGGAACGTCCCCGGGGACGTGGAAGGTGCCCGATGCTCACGCGGGAGCGGCCTGGAATCTCGTCGCGGATTTCACGCAGGCCGGCGAAGACGTCTACTTCGTCGCGGTGACGGGCGCGGAGGGCGCGCTGTGGCGAATGCCCAAGTCGCTCCTCGCCCCCGAACGGTTCGCCGCGCCGACGCCCGTCTTCCGCGGGCCGCGCTGACCCGCCCCGGCTAGAAGACGCCCGCTCCCGTCATCCGGCAGACGCCCGGGTCTCCCGAATCGAGGCCGCGCTTCAGCGCCTCGGTGCGCTGCGCCGACGAACCGTGCGTCCACGACTCCGGCTGCACGCGCCCGGTCGACATTCGCTGAAGGCGGTCGTCTCCGATCGCGGCGGCGGCGCGGAGTCCCGCCTCGGCGTCTCCCGGCTCGAGGAGCCCGCGCCGGGCGCCGCGGTTCCCCCAGACCCCGGCGAAGCAGTCCGCCTGGAGCTCGACGGCGATCGACGCGTTCCGGCCCTGTCCCTCCGGCATGAGGCCGAGCAGGTTCTGCACATGGTGGCCGACCTCGTGCGCGATGACGTACGCGCGGGCGAAATCGCCGGGCGCGCCGAAGCGCTGCGCGAGCTCCCGGAAGAACGAGAGGTCGAGATACACCTTCGCGTCGCGGGGACAGTAGAACGGGCCGACCGCCGCGGACGTCATCCCGCAGGCGGAATCGACCTCGCCGTCGAAGAGAACGAGCTTCGGGAGACGGTACTGCCGGCCGTGCTCCCGGAAGACCTGCGTCCAGGTGTCCTCGGTGTCGGCGAGGATCACGCGCACGAATTTCGTGTCCTGGTCCTCGGCGACGGGGGCCCCTCCCGGCCCGGGCTCCGCGGCGCGGCTCGCAGGCGCCTGCGCCGGCGAAGACGACGTGAGGAGCTGCAGGATCTGGAGAGGGTTGTGCCCCGTGAGCAGGCCGATCACGATCGCGATGACGACGACGCCGATTCCTCCCCCGGCGATGTGCACCGGACCGATCCCGCGTTGGTCCTCGACCTCGTCGCTTTCCCGTCCTCCCATCCAGCGCATGCGATCCTCCCGAAACGGCGTTCAGCGAAGATGATGCCATACGGCGGAGCCGGTCAGAGAACGCGGTCCTCCCGGGCGAGCTCGTAGAAGCGGTCGAGCCCCGCCACGTCCGCGGAGGTGAGCCCGTAGTGGAGGCAATGGCGAAGGTAGTCTTCGATCATCGCGCGCGAAAGCGCTTCGTTCCCTGCCGCCCGGGCGTCGGCCACCTCCGCGTCGACCATCGCGTCGAATCCGGCCTCCGAGGCCCGGTGCGATTCCCGCAGCACGTTCTCCAGCGCCGGCGACCACGCCTCCCGACGCACCGCCCAGAAGGCGAACACGAACGGAAAACCGGTCAGGGTCCGCCATTCGGCGGCGAGATCGACGACGACGCGCCCGACCTGGCTCGCCTTCAGCGCCGGGTCCCCGATCACGAGCTCGGCGTCGGCGTCTCCCGGGACGATCTCCGGGACGATCCCGTAACGCCGTTTGAGCAGGATCCGGACGAGGGCCGCGGAGGTGCGCGAGGCGGGATCGAGCTTCAGCCGCCGGATCTTCTCTCTCGAAACCTTCGAGACGAGGAGCACCGAACGGACCTCGGACTCGGCCGCGATGCCCAGGCCTTCGACACGGACGAGATCCGGGATCCTCCGATACTCGATCGACGGGATGAGCCCGGCATCCGCCCGGCCGTCGCGGAGCTTGTCCGCGCAGACGGACGGCATGTCGCGCGAGACCTCGACGCCGGCGGGAGCGTTCGTCAGCAGCCCCCATGTGAGAGGGCGGGCGTTCAGGAAATCGACGACGGAAATGCGCATCGGCGCTACGCGCCGGTCACGAATCGGAAAGTCCCGAGTCGCGAGCGGCAGGCGCGGTGGGATTCGGATTTCGATTCACCGGCCTCGAGGCGCGGCGAGACGCGAGCGAGACGGGATGCGGGCGGTCCGGCCCGCGGGCAAGGCGTACCGGCGCGTACGTCGCGCCCGCGGGCGGGCTGCACGCGCCCGTATTCGCTCGATGTATCGTCCGCGCCCGCTCCCCTTACCCCTGGGACATCATGTTCAGAAAGTCCGCGTTCGTCTTCGTCTTGTCCAGCTTGTCGATCAGGAGCTCCATCGCTTCGACCGTCGAGAGCGGCGTCAGCACCTTGCGAAGCACCCAGACGCGGTTGAGCTCGTTCTTCTCGAGGAGCAGCTCTTCCTTTCGCGTGCCCGACTTGTTGAGATCGATCGCCGGGAAGACGCGCTTGTCGGAAAGCTTCCGGTCGAGGTGGACTTCCATGTTGCCCGTTCCCTTGAACTCCTCGAAGATCACGTCGTCCATTCGGGAGCCCGTGTCGATCAGGGCCGTCGCCATGATCGTCAGCGAACCGCCCTCCTCGATGTTCCGCGCGGCGCCGAAGAACCGCTTCGGCCGCTGCAGCGCATTCGAATCGACGCCGCCCGACAGCACCTTGCCCGACGGCGGGACGATCGTGTTGTAGGCGCGGGCGAGGCGCGTGATCGAATCGAGGAGGATCACGACGTCCCGCTTGTGCTCGACGAGGCGCTTCGCCTTCTCGATCACCATCTCGGCGACCTGGACGTGACGCTGGGCGGGTTCGTCGAACGTCGAGGAGATGACCTCGCCCTTGACGGTCCGCTGCATGTCGGTGACTTCCTCGGGCCGCTCGTCGATGAGAAGCACGATGAGCGTGACCTCCGGGTGGTTCGTCGAGATCGAATTGGCGAGGGACTGCAGGAGCATCGTCTTGCCGGTCCGGGGCGGAGCGACGATCAGGCCGCGCTGCCCCTTGCCGATCGGGCAGATGATGTCGAGGACGCGCGACGAGAGATTCGTCGGCACCTCGAGCTTGATCCGCTCCTGCGGGTAGAGAGGCGTCAGATTGTCGAAGAAGATCTTCTCGCGGGCGACGTCGGGGTGCTCGAAGTTGACCGCCTCGACCTTGATCAGGGCGAAATAGCGCTCCCCTTCCTTGGGGGGCCGGATCTGGCCCGAAACCGTGTCGCCGGTGCGCAGGTCGAACTTGCGAATCTGCGACGGCGAAACGTAGATGTCGTCGGGACCGGGGAGGTAGTTGTATTCGGGCGCGCGGAGGAAGCCGAACCCGTCGGGGAGGCACTCGAGCACTCCCTCGGAAAAGATCAGACCCTTGCGCTCGGTCTGGACCTGCAGGATCTTGAAGATCAGGTCCTGCTTGCGCATGCCCGCGGGATTCTCGACCTCGAGATCCCGCGCGATCTTCGTCAGCTGCGCCATGTTCATCTCGTGGAGGCTTCGGATGTCGAGGGTGTCGCCCGCCTCGGGCTCCGCCGCCGCGCCTTCCTCGACCGCCGGGTCTTCCGGCATCACGGGCGGCTCGAGGGTATCGACCGGAGAATCCGTACCATTCTTTGAACGCCTTGCCATTCCTTCCTCATTCTCGCCCGCGATCCGCGAGCGCTTGTCGAATCTGCTTTTTCAAGATCTCGATCCCTTCACCGGTTTTGGCGGAGACGAACAGGAGCGGGCCGAAATCGCTCTCCATCTGCTTTCGGGATCGGGACCGGTCCGACTGACTCAACCGGTCGGCTTTCGTCGCGACGACGACCGAAGCGATCCGCAGATCGTGGAGGTAATCCCGAAATTCGAGATCGTAGTCGGAAGTGGGTATTTTAGGGTCGATCAATTGCACCGTCAAGTGGGGCGGATGTTCATGGAAAAAGGACCCGGCGAGCTCGCTCCAGGCGGACCGGGCTTCGCGGGACGCTTTTGCAAAACCGAAGCCAGGCAGATCCGCCGCGATCCACCCTTCTCCGGAATCATAGAGATAGATCCCCTGCGTCCGCCCCGGCGTCTTCGACGTCCGGGCCGCGGAGGCGCCGATCAGCCGGTTCAGGAGGGTCGATTTCCCGACGTTGCTCCGCCCGCCGAAGGCGACCGACGGCGCCATCCGCGCGGGCCAGTCCTCCGGCCGGTGGACGGCGGCGAGGAGGGTGCCGGCCCCGGCGGAGTCCGGGCGTTTCATCGGCGGCGGCTTCCAGGATCGATGGCGATCGAACACCTCGGGTGACGGGATCGTGACTTGCGGCTCCTCGGGACGAATTTCGCGGACGAGTCGAAAGCAAACGACGTCGAGGGCGGCGGCAGGCCGGAGGACCCGCTCGACGACCCGTGTCGCCGAACCCGCTAGTGGGGCAATCCGGGCGGCGGAAGCGCGGTCCCCTCCACCTCCGGCGGCTTCGGCGCCGGCGCGGCGGCGTGGTCGAGCGCGACCTTGATCACCTCGTCCATGTTCTCGACGGGATGCACTTCGATCGCCTCCCGGACTTCCTTCGGGATCTCCTCGAGGTCCTTCTCGTTCTCGGCCGGCAGCACGATCGTCCGGATGCCCGCCCGAAACGCCGCGAGGACCTTGTCCTTGATTCCGCCGACCGGCAGGACCTTCCCGCGCAGCGTGATCTCCCCCGTCATGGCGACGTCTTTGAGGACCGGAATCCGGGTGACGGCGGAAAAGAGCGACGTCGCGAGAGCGATGCCCGCCGAGGGGCCGTCCTTCGGGATCGCGCCCTCCGGAACGTGGATGTGGATGTCCTTCTTCTCGTGGAAGTCGGGGTCGGCGTCGTATATCTCGGCGCGGCTGCGGACGTACGAGACGGCGGCGCGGGCGGATTCCTGCATCACGTCGCCGAGCGAGCCGGTGAGCGTGAGCGCGCCCTTGCCCTTGAGGAGGCTGGTCTCGATCGTCAGGATCTCCCCGCCGACTTCCGTCCACGCGAGACCCGTCGCCATGCCGACTTCGGAGACTTCGCCCTTCTTGCGGCTGCGGAACTTGGGCTTGCCGAGATACTCCTTGACGTCTTCCGGCGTCACCGTCACGGGAGGCGCCACCTGGCCGGCGACGACCTTTCGGGCGACCTTCCGGCAGATGCTCGCGATCTCGCGCTCGAGGTTCCGGACTCCCGCTTCGCGCGTGTGCTCGGAGATGATCGCGAGGATCGTCTCGTCGGGAAGCGCGACCGCATTCGGCTCGAGGCCGTGCTCCTCGAGCTGCTTCGGCACGAGGAAACGCTTCGCGATCTCCATCTTCTCCTGGTGCGTGTACCCGGAGAGCGCCAGGAGTTCCATCCGGTCCTTCAGGGCCGCCGGGATCGGGTGCGCGACGTTCGCGGTCGCGATGAACATGACCTTCGACAGGTCGTATTCGACGTCGAGATAGTGGTCCACGAAGGCGTGGTTCTGCTCCGGGTCGAGGACCTCGAGGAGCGCCGACGACGGGTCGCCGCGGAAATCCATCGACATCTTGTCGACCTCGTCGAGGAGAAAGACGGGATTGACGACGCCCGCCTTCTTCATCATCTGGATGATCTGTCCGGGGAACGCCCCGATGTAGGTCCGCCGATGGCCGCGGATCTCCGCCTCGTCGCGCACGCCGCCGAGCGACAACCGCACGAACGGGCGGTTCATCGACTTCGCGATCGACCGCGCGAGCGACGTCTTTCCCACGCCCGGAGGCCCGACGAAGCAGATGATCGAGCCGCGCGCCTTCTTCGAAAGCTGGCGGACGGCGAGGAATTCGAGGATGCGTTCCTTGATCTTCTCGAGGCCGTAGTGGTCGTCGTTCAGGACCTTCTCGGCGTGGGCGATGTCCTTCGACTCCTTCGCGTACTTCTTCCACGGCACCGAGATCAGCCAGTCGATGTAGTTGCGGGAGACCGTCGCCTCGGCCGAGACGCCCGGCATCGCCTCGAGGCGCTTGAGCTCGGCCATCGCCTTCTCGGCGACTTCCTTCGGCATCTCGGCTTCTTCGATCTTCTTCTTGAGCTCCCCGTTTTCGTCGGTCCGGTCGTCGCCGCGTCCGAGCTCCTGATGGATCGCCTTGATCTTCTCGTTCAGGTAATACTCGCGCTGCGCCTTCTCCATCTGCTTCTTGACCTTGTTGTTGATCCGGCGCTCGAGGTTGATCTTCTCGATCTCGGCTTCCAGCAGGTCGGAGAGGCGGGCCAGGCGCTCGGAGGGCTTGGCGAGCTCGAGGAGCTCCTGCTTCTCCGCCGTCGTGACGTTCAGATGGGCGGCCAGCGTGTCGGCGAAGCGGTCCGGATCGTCGATCTTCAGCTGGGCCGCGATGCCGTCGAACGCGAGGTGGTGGGAGAGCCGCGCATACTGCTCGAAGGTCGTGAGCACCTTCCCCATGTAGTCGCGCAGGTCGTCCGAGACCGCGGTCTTGACGGGCACCGCCCCGACCTCGACGAAGTAGGCCTCGCGCTCGAAGACGAACGAACGGATCGCGCCGCGCCGGAGCCCTTCGACCATCACCTTGATGTGGCCGTTCGGGAGCTTCTGCGACTGCAGGACCTGCGCGACGACGCCGATCGCGTGGATGTCCGCGGCCTGCGGCTCGTCGATCTTCGGATTCTTTTGCGCCGAGAGGAAGATCCGCTTCTCGGGCGTCGCGAGCGCCCGTTCGAGCGCGCGGATGGACGAGTCGCGGCCGACGACGAACGGAGCCATCTGGTACGGAAAGACCACGAGCTCCCGCAGGGGAACCAGCGGGAGCACTTCGAAGGGTTCGGCCATCCTCACCCCGCCTTGCGGAGGATCGTGATCGGCTTGGTGCGGTTCTTCACCGTCTCCCGGGTGACGACGCACTCCTCGATCTCCTCGTCGGAGGGGACCTGGTACATCACGTCGAGCATCAGCTCTTCGATGATGATCTTGAGGCCGCGGGCTCCGACGTTCCGCGCGAGCGCCTCCTCGGCGATTGCATCGAGCGCGTCGTCGGTGAATTTCAGGCTGACGTTCTCGAACTCGAGCATCGTCTGGTACTGCTTGACGAGCGAGTTCTTCGGCTCCTTCAGGATCTCGATCAACGCGTCCTTGTCGAGCTCCGAGAGCGTCGCGACGACGGGAAGCCGTCCGACGAACTCGGGGATCATCCCGAACTTGATCAGATCCTCCGGGTGGATCTTCTCGAGGAGCGCGCCGGTGCGCTTCTCCTTCTTCGTCTGGATCTTCGCGCCGAAGCCCATCGTCTTCTCGGTCTGGCGGCGGGCGATCACGTCCTCGAGGCCGACGAACGCGCCTCCGCAGATGAAGAGGATGTTCGTCGTGTCGATCTGGATGAACTCCTGGTGCGGGTGCTTGCGTCCTCCCTGGGGCGGGACGTTGGCGACCGTACCCTCGAGGATCTTGAGGAGCGCCTGCTGGACACCCTCTCCCGACACGTCGCGGGTGATCGACGGGTTCTCCCCCTTGCGGGCGATCTTGTCCACCTCGTCGATGTAGACGATTCCGCGCTCCGTCTTCTCCTTGTCGGAGCCCGCGACCTGGTAGAGCTTCAGGATGATGTTCTCGACGTCTTCGCCGACGTATCCCGCCTCGGTCAGGGTGGTCGCGTCGACGATCGTGAAGGGAACGGAGAGCATCTTCGCCAGCGTCTGGGCGAGGAGGGTCTTCCCGGTTCCGGTCGGCCCGATGAGGAGGATGTTGGACTTCTGGAGCTCGACGTCGAGCTTCCGATTCCGCTCGAAGTAATCGATCCGCTTGTAGTGGTTGTACACCGCCACCGCGAGCTTCTTCTTCGCCTGCTCCTGGCCGATCACGTAGGAATCGAGGAACTCCTTGATTTCCTTCGGCTTCGGAAGCTTCGTCTCGGGAGTCGTCGTCTCGAGGACCCGGTCTTCGGCGATGATGTCGAGGCAGATGTCGACGCATTCGTCGCAGATGTAGACCGTCGGCCCCGCGATGAGCTTCTTGACGTCGCGCTGGCTCTTGTTGCAGAAGGAGCAGCGCAGGACGTCGCCGTTCCCTGTTTTCTTGGACATTTAACCTCCGGCAGGACCGCCCAGCCCCTCTTGCTAGGCCCTCATCCTACCATAACCGGGGCCTCCGACTATCGTAACGCCCGTCTCTACAAGGGAAATTCCTCGGTAGACGTCGCGAAAACTCGCGAGGGCCGCCGCCAGCCTCGGCTCGCGCTCGAAGCGGCGCTGATCCTTGCCGGGTCAATCTTCAGTCATCCCGAAAGCGCGGAGAGGCGCGAGCCCGGCGGGATGCGGCCGGCTCGGCCGGCGGGCGAGGCGTACCGGCGCGTACGTTGAGCCCGCCGGCGGGCCGGACGCGCCCGCCCGGCTCGATGCATCGCCGCGCGCCAATCCCCCGCGACTACCCGGCCGCCTTGAGCGCCGTGTCGTCGCGGGAGGTGAACACGTGGTCGATCAGACCGTACTTCTTCGCTTCGTCCGCCTCGAGGATGAAGTCGCGGTCCGTGTCCCGCTCGACCTTCTCGAGCACCTGGCCCGTGTGCTTCACGTAGATCTCGCTGATCTTGTGCTTCAGACGGATCAGATCCTTGGCGTGGATCTCGATGTCGGAAGCCTGGCCCTGCATTCCGGAGGTCCAGGGCTGGTGCAGGAGGAAACGGGCGTTCGGAAGGGCGTGGCGCTTCCCGGCAGCGCCGGCCGCCATCAGGACCGAGGCCATCGACGCCGCCTGTCCCATGCAGATCGTCTGCACGTCCGGCTTGACGTACTGCATCGTGTCGTAGATCGCGAGGCCGGCGGTGACGGACCCTCCCGGCGAGTTGATGTAGAGCATGATGTCCTTCTCCGGGTTTTCCGCTTCCAGGAAGAGCATCTGCGCGATCACGAGGCTCGCGATGTTGTCGTCGATCGGCGTCCCGAGGATGATCACGTTGTCCCTCAGCAGCCGTGAGTAGATGTCGTAGGCGCGTTCGCCGCGACTGGTCTGTTCGATCACCATGGGTACGAGCACGGAGCCACCTCCTCCTTCTTCTTCCTCGGATCGGAACGGGTGCACGGAATCCGTCAACATCGCCGCACCCGGAACTATTTCTCCACGTTCGCGTGGTCGATGAGCCAGCCGATCGCCTTCTGGAGCCGGATCTCCTGGCGGACCGAGCCGAGCCGCCCTTCCTTCTCGAGCCGGCCGCGGAGCGCGTCGAACTCGAGCCCGCGCCGCGCCGCGCTCGCCCGGATCTCGGCGTCGACCTCCGTGTCGGAAGCCGTGAGGTTTTCCCGGCGGGCGATCTCGTCGAGCACCAGGTATTCCTTCACGCGCCGTTCGGCTCCCGGCCGGGCATCGCGGGCGAGCTTGTCCCAGTCGGCCTCTTTCGGATCCATTCCGTTCCCCGACAGGTAGCTCGCGTATTCCTCGAGCGCCGACTCCGTCTCCGCCTCCACCAGCGCTTCCGGAGGCGCGATCGAGATGCGCGCGACGAGCTGGTCGAGGATCTCGCGCTGGAACTTCCGCCGCCGGGCCGCCTGCTTTTCCGCACCCAGGTTCTCGGCGATCTTCGCGCGGAGCGATTCGAGCGTGAGCCCTTCTCCCACGTGCGACGCGAACGCGTCGTCGAGCTCGGGGAGTTTCTTCCGCTTCACGGCCGCGAGGGTCACCTCGTAGTCGAGCGTCCGTCCGGCGTATCGCGCGTTGGGGAAATCGGGCGGGAAAGTCTTCCGGAACGAGCGGGTCTCTCCCGGCGAAGCGCCGCGGAGCGCCTCGTTGATCTCGGGCATCGATTCCGGGTGCCCGACCTCGAGCGTCACCTTCTCGTCGCGGTGCCACTCTCCGGCTTTCTCTTCCGCGATCGCGCTTCCCTCCGCCGTGTAGAGAACGGGGCTCTCCACCTCGACGAACCGGTCCGCGATGTCCGCGATCGCGTAGTCGCCGTCCTGCGCCGGGCGTCCCTCGACCGGAAGGAATTCGGCGTGCGATTCCCGGATGCGCGAGAGAGCGCCGTCGATCTCCTCGGCCTTCGGCTCGACCTCGACGTCGACGACTCGGAGCCCCGAGTAATCGCCCGGATCGATCGGGGGACGGACGTCCACGTTCGCCCGAAAGGCCAGGGGCTGGCCCTCCTCGAACTTCAGATCGTCGATCCGCGGGCGCCCGATGGGCTGGATTCCCTTCTCCGCGATCGCGTGTCCGAGCGCGTCGGGGATCAGGCTCTCGAGGAGCTCCTCCCGGATCTCGTCGGCGAACTTGCGGGCGACGACCGATTCGGGGACCTTCCCCTTGCGGAAACCGGGAATCGAGGCGCGCCGCGCGTAGTTTCGCGTGATGCCGCGGCGGGCGCGGTCGACCTCTTCCGGCGGAATCTCGATCTCGAACACGCGCCGGCTGTCGGAAACTTCGGAGTAGTTGCGAATCTCCATGACGGATCGATCTTACCGCACCGGCGGCCAGTCCCGGGTCGCGAGTGCCGAGTCGGTACAGGGGCTCGTGACTTGCGACGGCTGGACGGGCGCGATCAGCTCAAAGCGACGAGGGCGGCGCACCCTGCCCGCTCATACCCTTTCGCTTGCCGCCCGGCGCCGAGTTAAGCGGCGCAAAGCGACCGCTTCAACTCGGCGACGTCCACGGTCGACAGCTTTACTGTCGTCTTGCCGGCGCGGACGGTTACCGGGACACGACCGTCTTCGACTCGGCGACGTCCATGCTCGAACCGATCGAGCTCTGCCTACGAGAGAACGACGATGACGACTCTCCGATTCTTGGACCGTCCCTCTCTCGTCTTGTTCGAGTCGATCGGCTGGGTCTCGCCGTAGGAGATCGTGCTCATCCGGTTCAGCGCGACGCCCTTCTGGTTGAGGTACAGCCGGACGGCGTCGGCGCGCTCCTGGCCGAGCTGCATGTTGCGCTCCGGGGAGCCCGTCGAGTCGGTATGTCCCTGGATCTCGAGATAGACGTTCTTGTCGTCGGTCTTGAGCTTCTCGACGAAGTCGTCGAGCTGTTGCCGGGCTTCCGGAGAGAGCTCGTGGCCGTTGACCGGAAAATGGGCCGTGTCGTCGGAAAGGACCACCGCGTAGTTGAACTTCCCCTGAGCGAGCTTTCCCGCCTCGTTCGCCCGGGCGATCGCGTCCTTCGTCGATTTGTCGAGCGTGTTGAGGCGCTGCTCGTGCTCGTTGACCTTCGACTGCGTCTGTTCGACCTGCGATTCCACGTCCGAGATGTGCTTTTCCGACTTCGCGCTGCTCTTTTCGACCTCTCCGGAAACGTACTTCTTCGTCGCGCAGCCCGGCAGGAATGCCAGGCCGGCGAACGCCACGGCGATTCCCGCGAGACGAAACTCCCTCCGCATCATCATCCTCCTTCGATTCGGTCCGGTTCCGCCGCCGGCCGAAGGGGCCGCGGGGATCGCCGGAGATCCAGTGCTCCGGATGATAGCGCAAGGCCGGAGAAATCGCCCCCGCCAACCGAAAAGGAAAGGGGGGCCGCGCCGCCCCCCTTTGCCGGAAAATCGGGACCGCCCCGAGGTCGTACGGCTAGCTCAGGACGATGATGACGACCCGGCGATTCTTCGCTCGCCCTTCCCGTGTCTTGTTGGAATCCACGGGCTGGGTTTCGCCGTAGGAAATCGTCGCCATCCGGTTGAGGGCCACTCCCTTTTCGTTGAGGTACAGCCGCACGGCCTCGGCGCGTTCCTCGCCGAGCCGCATGTTGTATTCGCGGGGTCCCGTAGCATCCGTGTGTCCCTGGATCTCGAGATAGACGTTCTTGTCCTCCGACTTGAGGTGGTCGACGAACTCGTCGAGCTGCTGCTTGGCCTCGGCGGAGAGCTCGTGCCGGTTCAGCGGAAAGTGCGAGTTGTCGTCCGAAAGAACCACCGAGTAGTTGAACTTTCCCTGCGCGAGCTTGCCCGCCTCGTTGGCCCGGTTCAGAGCGTCCTGGGTGGCCTTGTCGAGCTCCGTGATGCGTTGCTCGTGCTGTCCGACCTTCGACTGCGTCTGCTCGACCTGGCTCTCCACGTCCGCGATGTGCTTTTCCGCGGCCGCGCTGCTCTTCTCGACTTCTCCGGACACGTATTTCTTCGTCGCGCAGGCCGGGAGGAGCGCCAGCGCCGCGGCGGCCCCCAGTCCCACGCTCCAGGATCGAAGTTTCACCATCTCTTTTCCCTCCTTGCATTTCCGCGGAATGCGGAAATCACCGTTTCAGGGCCAGCGGACGGGGGGCGGTCCCTCGATAGCCGCGGCGCGCTCGGACAACCCGGGTGCCGCCTCCCCTGACCGTGACCACGATCGGCCAGTATCTTACCTCTCCTTCTCCCGACGGCTCGAAACCGAGCAGGTACTGCCGGCGAAGCTCGTTCTCGATCGCGTTGGCGATCGGCCGGAGGTCTTCGTCTCCGGAAACGAGGAACATACGCCCCCCGGAAGCCTGCGCCAGGAGCTCGAGGGCGGACAAAGACAGTTCCTTGCGCTCTTCCTCGTTCAGGACGGTGTACGAAGCATTTTTCATGCCGATGGCGTACACGGGCACGCTCTCGTTCTCCATCACCCGCTCGATGTCCTTCGTCGTGAGCTGGCTCGCATTGTCGACGCCGTCGGTGAAGAGGAGGATCGCCTTCTTCATGTTCGTTCCGGAGAGGAGCTCGTTGCTCGTCTGGATGACCGCGTCGTAGAGAGCGGTCTTCCCGACGGGCTTCAGGAAGAACAGCTGGCGCAGCAGAGCCGAAGGATCCTTGTCGAACTTCGCGACGACCCGCACCTCGTCTTCCGAGAAGGTGAAGAGCGCGAAGTCGTCGTCCGGCTGCCGCAGCTCCACGAGGCGCTGGATCATTTCCCGGGCACGATCGAGTTTGTCGGCGACCTTCATCGAGCCCGACACGTCGAGGAGGATCGCGAAGGATACGGGCGCGCGGTCGCTCTTCTCGAACGATTCGATCGCGACGGGCTTGCCGTCCACCCACAGGTGGAAGTCTTCCCCCTTCAGCGTGTCGACGAAGCCCCCCTTGCGGTCGCGGACGACCACCGGGAGCTGCACGTACTCGGTTCCCGCCGAAGCCGTGAAATGGCCGACCGGCGCGTCCTGGACGGGGCCGCCGGTCGCCGGCATGGACGCGGCGAGGAGCGCGAGGAGAACCGGAACCTTCCGGAACCGCATGGGAGGCGCCCTTTTAGAGCAGCTCGCTCTCGGCGAAGAAGAACCCGATCTCCCGGGCGGCGTTCTCCGGCGAATCGGACCCGTGGATGGCGTTGCGCTCGATGTCCGTCCCGTACAGGTTCCGGATCGTGCCCGCTTCCGCCTTCTTCGAATCCGTCGCTCCCATCACGCCACGCAGACCCGTCACGGCGTCCGCGCGCTCGAGGGCGACGACCCACACCGGTCCCTCGGTCATGAATCGGACGAGTCCTTCGAAGAACGGCCGCGCCTGATGAACGGCGTAGAACGCGCGCGCCTGCGCCGGCGAGAGCGTGATCTTCTTCCCGGCGAGAAGCCGGAATCCTTCCTTTTCCAGATGGGCGAGGATCGCCCCCGCCTTCCCGGCCTTCACCGCGTCGGGCTTGACGATCGTCAGGGTTCGCTGGGTCAACGTCGGTTTCTCCTCTCCGGATCGCGGCGGGATCCGCCCTTCCCCGTTTCGCGGGCCGAACTGGACCGCGCCAAAGCGTGCGATCTTAGCCCAAACAATCGGTGATCCTTAACCCTCACGGGCGTAATGCGTTAGCCCGAACAGGCAGCGAACGTACCGAAAGCCGTACGTCGAGCGGCCGGCCAGCGGCACGCGCCCGCCCGGCTCGATGCATCGCCGCGCCGGCTCAGCGCGAGAGCCAGGAGACCCGCCCCCTCAGTCGACCATCCGATGAAAGCGCGGCGAGGCGCGAGCCCGGCAGGATGCGGGTCGTCGGCCGGCCGTGAAGGCGTACCGAAAGCCGTACGTCGAGCGGCCGGCCGGCGGCACGCGCCCGCCCGGCCCGATGCATCGCCGCGCCGGCTCAGCGCGAGAGGCGGGCCTGCAGAGTCCGGCCGAGCTCCGCCGGGCTCTTCACGACCGTGATCCCCGCCCCTTCAAGCGCCTTCATCTTGTCGGCCGCGGTGCCCCGACCGCCCGAGATGATGGCGCCCGCGTGGCCCATCCGGCGCCCGGGAGGCGCCGTCTGTCCGGCGATGAACGCGACCACCGGCTTGTCCCGCAGATTCCCGGCGATCCAGCAGGCCGCTTCTTCCTCGGCCATCCCCCCGATCTCGCCGATCAGGATCACCGCGTCGGTTTCCGGATCCTCGCGGAACGCGGCGAGGACGTCGATGAAATTCGTGCCGTTGACCGGGTCGCCGCCGATTCCGACGCACGTCGATTGCCCGAGCCCGAGCTGCGTGAGCTGATAGACGGCCTCGTAGGTCAGCGTGCCCGAGCGCGAGATCACGCCCACGCGCCCCGGCCGATGGATCCTTCCCGGCATGATCCCGATCTTGCACTGTCCCGGCGTGATGATGCCCGGGCAGTTCGGGCCGATCAGGCGGACCGGCTTTCCGCCTTCCGATTTCGCCTCGGCGAGGAAGTCCTTCACGCGGATCATGTCGTTGACGGGGATGCCCTCGGTGATGGCGACGACGAGCGCGACGCCCGCCGCGGCCGCCTCGACGATCGCATCGGCCGCGAAAGGCGGCGGGACGAAGATCATCGACGCGTTGGCCCCCGTCGCGGCCACCGCCTGCTCCACGGTGTCGAACACCGGGATGCCCTCGTGGACGGTGCCCCCCTTTCCGGGCGTGACCCCGGCGACGACCGACGTGCCGTATTCGCGGCAGGCGAGCGCATGGAACGAGCCTTCCCGGCCGGTCAGTCCCTGGACGAGAAGCTTCGTGTCTCTTCCGACCCAGATCGCCATTACGCCCTCCCGCCCGCGCGGCTCATGCCGCGACCACCTTCGTCACCTTTTCCGCGGCGTCGGCGAGGTCCTCGGCCGGGGTGATCTTGAGATTCGACTCCCGCAGGATCTTCTTCCCTTCGTCGACGTTCGTCCCCTCGAGGCGGACGACGACGGGGATCTCGAGCCCCATCTCCTTCACCGCGGCCACGACGCCGTTGGCGATGATGTCGCAGCGCATGATGCCGCCGAAGATGTTGATGAGGACCGCGCGGACGTTCTTGTCCGAGAGGATGATCCGGAACGCGTTCTTGACCTGCTCCTCCGAAGCGCCGCCCCCCACGTCGAGGAAGTTCGCCGGCTCGCCGCCGTAGAGCTTGATGATGTCCATCGTTCCCATCGCGAGGCCCGCGCCGTTGACCATGCACCCGACGTTGCCGTCGAGCTTGATGTAGTTGAGCCCGAACTTCGACGCCTCGACCTCGAGCGGGTCCTCCTCCGTGACGTCCCGCATCTCCTTGATCTCGGGGTGGCGGAAGAGCGCGTTGTCGTCGAAGTTCATCTTGGCGTCCAGGGCCAGGACGTTCCCCGACTTCGTGACGACCAGCGGGTTGATCTCGGCGAGAGAGGCGTCCGTCTCGACGTACGCCCGGAAGAGCGCCGGAAGGAACTGGAGCGCCTTCTTGTAGGCTTCGCCGGAGAGCCCCAGGGCGAACGCCAGCTTGCGCGCCTGGAAAGGGAACATGCCGAACGACGGGTCGAGCGGCTCCTTGACGATCGCGTTCGGGTCCTTGGCGGCGACCTCCTCGATCTCCATCCCGCCGGAGCGCGACACCATCATGACCGGCCGGGAGATCCCGCGATCGAGCGTGATGCCGAGGTAGAGCTCGCGCTCGATGTCGAGCGCTTCCTCGACCAGGACCTTCCGGACTTCCCTCCCCTCGGGTCCCGTCTGATGGGTGACCAGCGTCATTCCGAGGATCCTCTTCGCGAGCGCGTAGGCGTCGTCGGCGTCCTTCGCGACCTTCACGCCGCCCCCCTTGCCGCGGCCGCCGGCGTGGATCTGGGCCTTCACGACGCAGCGTCCGCCGAGCCGCTTGGCGATGTCGCGAACCTCGTCCGCGTTGTCGGTGACCTCGCCGCGCGGGATCGTGACGCCGAATTTCTGGAGCAGGGATTTGGCCTGGTACTCGTGGACTTTCATCGTCGTTGATCCTATCAGCTCAAACGAATGAGATCCTTCGCGCTCCCGCGCCCAGTGACTTCGCGGGATGACGCGTGCGAGAGCGCACGAATCACTTCGAGAAGATGTTCTTGATCGCCTGCGCCGTCGTCGCGCGGTACATCGCGGCGATCGAGGTCGTGAGCGGGATCGACTTCGGACAGGCGCGCACGCAGTTCTGGGCGTTGCCGCAGTCGTTGACGCCGCCCTCGCCCATGATCGCCTCGAGGCGCTCGGCGGCGTTCATCTTCCCGGTCGGGTGCGCGTTGAAGAGCGCGACCTGCGAGATCGCCGCCGCGCCGATGAAATCCGACCGCTCGTTGACCTGCGGGCAGACGTCGAGGCAGTTGCCGCACGTGATGCACTTGGAGAGCGTGTAGGCCCACTCGCGCTCGTTCTCCGCCATCCGGGGTCCGGGCCCGAGATCGTACGTCCCGTCGATCGGGATCCATCCCTTGATGCGCTTCAACGCCCCGAACATCCGGGAGCGGTCGACCGCGAGATCGCGGACGACCGGGAACTTCGCGAGCGGCTCGATCACGATCGGCTGCTCGAGCGTATCGACGAGCGCGGTGCACCCCATGCGGGAGACGCCGTTGATCCGCATCGCGCAGGAGCCGCAGACCTCCTCGAGGCACGCCGAGTCGTAGCAGACCGGCGAGGACTTCTTCCCGTCCACGGTGACCGGCTTCTTCGCGTATTCCATCAGGCACGCGAGGACGTTCATCTTCGGGAGATACGGGACCTCGAGATCCTCCCAGAACGGAGAAGCGTTCGGCGCCGCCTGGCGCTTGACGCGGAGTCGGACGGTTCTTCCTGTGCTTCCGGCCATCGTCAGTACTTCCTCTGCCGCGGCGGGATCTCCGAAACGTCCACCGGACGGTACGAGATCTTCGGCCCTTCGGGAGTGTATTCCGCGATCGTCGTCTTCAGGAAATTCGCGTCGTCGCGGGGCATCGCGTTGTCCCCCTCGAGCGGAGCGTTCAGGTCCTTGACCTTGAAGTGCGCGCCGCGGGATTCGTCGCGGAGCAGCGCGCCCTTCGTCATCACGCGGGCGAGGTCGATCATGTTCTGGAACTGGTTCAGATACGACAGCTCGCGGTTGGCGAACGACGACGAGTCGGTGAGACCGCAGCGCGTCCAGCGGTCGGCCAGCTCCTCGATCTTGTCGATCGTCTGCCGGAGCCGGTCGTTCTGGCGGACGACGGTGACGTTGTCGGTCATCCACTCGCCGAGCTCGTCGGTCAGGACGTGGGGGTTCTCCGGACCGTTCATCGCGGCGAGCTTCTTGAACCGCGCCTCCCAGTCCGACCGGGCGGAGGCGAGCGCCGACTCGGCGGAAGGAAGCTTCGCGCCGGTCTCGCGGGCGTACCGGACCATCGCGGGACCGCCGATTCGCCCCGACCAGATGCACGAAAGGAGGGAGTTCGCGCCGAGCCGGTTCGCGCCGTGGTAGGCGAAATCGACTTCTCCCGCCGCGTACAGGCCCGGCACGTTCGTCGCCTGGTTCCGGGCGGACCCTTCGACGATGCCGCCCGTCTTCTCGTCCTTTTCGTACGTGGTCCAGAGGCCGCCCATCGAGTAGTGCATCCCGGGAAAGACCTTCATCGGTTCCTCGCGGGGATCGACGCCGACGAATTTCTCGTAGATCTCGAGGATCCCCCCGAGCTTGCGGTCGAGCTCCTCCCGGGGAATGTGGGTGAGATCGAGATAGACCTCGCGCTTCCCGTCGATGCCCTTCCCTTCGAGGCAGATCTTGAAGATCTCGCGCGTCGCGATGTCGCGCGGCACGAGGTTTCCGTAGGCGGGATATTTCTCCTCGAGGAAGTACCAGCGCTCGCTCTCCGGGATCGCCTTCGGCTCCCGCTTGTCGCCGACCGTCCGCGGCACCCACATCCGGCCCCCTTCGCCTCGCGCGGACTCCGACATCAGCCGCAGCTTGTCGGCGCCGGGGATGCTCGTCGGGTGGACCTGGATGAACTCGCCGTTGGCGTACCACGCCCCCTCGCGGTAGCAGGCGCCCGCGGCGGAGCCGGTGTTGATCACGGAATTCGTCGACTTTCCGAAGACGATGCCGGGTCCGCCGGTCGCCATCATCACGGCGCCCGCCGGGAAGGCGTCGATCTTCATCGACTCCCAGTCGAGCGCGACGAGGCCGCGGCAGTTGCCGTCCGCGTCCCGCACGAGACCGAGGAACTCCCAGTATTCGAACTTTCGCACCAGCCCGGCGACCTCGTGCCGCCGCACCTGCTCGTCCAGGGCGTACAGGAGCTGCTGCCCCGTCGTCGCGCCCGCGAAGGCCGTGCGGTGGTGCTTCGTGCCGCCGAACCGGCGGAAATCGAGGAGGCCTTCCGGAGTGCGGTTGAACATCACCCCCATCCGGTCGAGCAGGTTGATGACCTGCGGGGCCGCGTAGCACATCGATTTCACCGGCGGCTGGTCGGCGAGGAAGTCGCCGCCGTAGACGGTGTCGTCGAAGTGGATCTGGGGCGAGTCCCCCTCCCCCTTGGTGTTCACCGCGCCGTTGATGCCGCCCTGCGCGCACACGGAGTGCGAGCGCTTGACGGGCACGATCGAGAAGAGATCGACCGGAACGCCGGCCTCGGCCGCCTTGATGGCGGTCATCAGCCCGGCGAGTCCGCCGCCGACGATCGCGAGACGCTCAGCCATGGGTCATTCCTGCCTTGCTCGTCGTTGCCGAACTACGGTTTTCGTGCATTATCTCGTCACACGAAGGCGAAGATCGCCCGCACGCCGATCAGCGAGAGGACGACGAACACGACGACGGAGACGTATTCCATCAGCCGCTGCGAGCGCGGCGACTGCGTGATCCCCCACACGATCGAGAAGGACCAGATGCCGTTGGCGAGATGGAAGGTGGCGGACAGGATCCCGAGGATCGTGAACGCCAGGAGCCAGGGGTTGTGCACGACCCCCTGCATCGTCGCGAAGAGATTCACGTCCTCGTGATGCGCGACGTTGACGAAGCGGGTGGTCCAGAGGTGGAAGAGGATGTACGCGAACAGGATGACGCCCGTGAACCGCTGGAGGGTGTACATCCAGTTCCGGCGGTACGACAGGTAGTTGGGAGCGGCGGTCGACGTGATGAACAGGCCATAGATCCCGTGGAAGAAGATCGGCACCATGATGACCGCGATCTCGAGGGCGAGCGCGAAGGGAAGGCGCTGCAGAGCGAGCGAGACTTCGTTGTAGTGTTCCGCGCCGCGGAGCGCCGAATAGTTCTCGTAGAGGTGGAACGCGAGGAACCCGCCGATCGGGACGATCCCCGTGAGCGAATGGATGCGGTGAAGCCAGAAATTCCGTTCTTCGGCCTTCGTCAGCATCGCTCGCCGCCGATCATACTTTCAGCAGGTCGCACAGCTCTTTCACCGCCGCGGCCGACTTCTGGAGCCCCGCCTTCTCGTCGGCCGACAGCTCGATTTCCATCACCTTCTCGACGCCCTTCCGGCCGAGCTTCACCGGCACCCCGATGAAGAGGTCTCGGATGCCGTATTCGCCCGCGAGCCTCACGGCGCACGGGAGGATCTTCTTCTTGTCCTTCAGGATGGCGTCGACCATTTCGACCACGGCCGAGGACGGCGCGTAGTACGCCGAGCCCGACTTCAGCAGGTTGACGATCTCGATTCCGCCGTTCCGCGTCCTCGTGACGATCTCGTCGATCTTCTCCTTCGGGAGGAGCTCGGTGATCGGGACGCCGGCGACCGTCGAGTAGCGCGGCAGCGGGACCATCGAGTCGCCGTGGCCGCCCAGGACGAACGCGTGCGTGTTCTCGACGGAGACGTTCAGCGCTTCCGCGATGAACCAGCGCATTCGCGCCGAATCGAGGATTCCGGCCATTCCGATCACCCGCTCGCGCGGGAGGCCGGTGACGCGCATCGCGACCTCGCACATGGCGTCGAGGGGGTTGGAAACGACGATGAAGATGGCGTCCCGCGAGTGGCGGAAGGCCTCCCGGCAGACGGCGCCGACGATCTCGGTGTTCTTGTGGAGGAGGTCGTCGCGGGACATCCCGGGCTTGCGGGCGAGCCCCGCGGTCACGACGATCACGTCGGACCCGGCGGAAATCTCGTAAGCGTTGGATCCGTTGATCTTCGCGTCGAATTTCTCGACGGGCGCCGATTCCATCATGTCGAGCGACTTTCCCTGAGGAAGGCCCTCGATCACGTCGATCAGGCAGACGTCCGCGATTTCGCGCTCGACGAGGCGCTGGGCGGCCGTCGCACCCACGTTTCCGCCGCCGATCACGGTCACTTTGTGCTGCATTCGCCGCTCCTTTTTTCCCGGTGCTCGATCTTATCGCGTGCGAGAAATTTTTCACAAGCAGTGCGTTTGCATCAATCGCGCGGGTTCCCCGGGACGCGCCGGGCGCAAAAAAAGGCGGCGATCGCTCGCCGCCGTTTCGATATCGAAGAAACCCGGTTCTAGTTCTCTTTCCAGCTCTTGATGTTCACGTTCGCGAGCCCCCCGCCGCCGACCTTCGGCACCTTGAGATCGTCGGTCGCCGAAACGACGATCGTCTCGCCGTTCGGGGCCTGGTACACGATCGGATCGGATGCGACCTGCCCGCCGGACGGCGCCTCGCTCGGCACGATGTTTCCGTTCGCGTCCGTGTAGAGGCTCACGCCGGTCAGATAGTTCACTTCGTAGAGATGCGCCTGGCCCACTTCGCCGCACACGCCCTGGCCCACCTGCGTCACGCTGCCGTCCGCGTTGGTGATCTGCTGGGTGTTGTTGAGGAACGTATTGAAGAAGATCGCGCCCGAGAAGACGAGTGGATTCGCGTTCATGATCTCGGCGATCTGGTCCCCGCCGTAGACCGTATCGACCGGGAGACTCAGGTAGTATCCGACGCCCGTTCCGTTGAAGCATCCGTTCGGGACGACGGTCGGGTCGCAGGCGTTCGAGGTCAGGGACGCCTGTGTCAGCGTCGACGCCGTGCTTCCCGAGCTCGGCGTCTTGAACACCGGATAGGTCGCGCTCGGATCGTCGAGAACGACGAAGAAATAGTTCGGGTTCGAGTCGCGGAGGGCCGGCATGTTGTCCCGGTCTCCCGTCCCGAAGGCGATACCAAGGCGGGGCTGGCCGGAACCGGTCGTACCGAGGAGGAAGACGGCCGGACGCGTGAAGATCGGCTGTCGGACGCCGGTTCCCGTCGGCGGAACGGCGTCCTGGAACTCGTCGAAGAGGAGCGACGGGCTCCACTGCGTGGACGCGATCCGATAGTCGGCGGAGGTGCAGTTCGTGCCGGCCGCCGAACAGAGGTCGGCGGGCGACGTCATGTCGATCTTCCAGAGCCGTCCCTGCGTGTCGCCGAAGTAGATGCGGTCGAGGTACCCGTCGAAGTTGACGTCGACGACCGCCGCCTCCCCCGGGACTCCCGCCTCGAGGTTGCCGGTCGTGTCGGTCGAGCTGGCACCCGACGACCAGACGCCGATGTTCCTCTTGTAGAGGATCTTCCCGGTCTCGATGTCGAGCATGTACAGATAGTTGGCCGTGTCGCCGGACGTGTTCGTCCCCGCGATCGTGGTGGTGTTGTGCCGGAAGCCCGCGCCAAAGATCGCCACGAACATGTCGTGGTGGTTGCCGCTCGCCACGTCGTTCACCTTGATGCGCCCGATGACGGGCTTCGACCAGGTGTACCCGAGATCCCACACTGACGATTCGGCGCCGCCTTCCGTCGGCGTCCCCGGGTTCGCGCTCGTCGCCTGGTCGTCGCGGAATTCCCACAGAATACGCGGGTAGGGCGCGTTGCAGCCGGTGTTCGGAGAGCCGCTCGACGGATCGAAAGGATTCGGTGTGCCGGTCACGAGGCACTCCGGCACGCCCCGAGTCGGCGTCTGCCCGGTCGCGACCCCCGTCCAGGTGTTCTTCATGTGTGCCGCCTCATCGGGGTCCGTGATGTCCAGAGCGAAGACCGATCCCCCGCCGCCGTTCGGCGTGGTGTTGACGCCGCCTTCGCGCTCCGTCCCGATGAGGACCGTGCGCCAGGCGGGGGTCGTTCCCGAGATGTTCGCGCACGGGTTTCCGCACGCGTCACTCGAGACGATTCCCTGCGGATTGCCGCCGACTCTCGCGACGTCCATGTAGATGTCGTCGACGGACGGAGCGCCGTCGATCGTCCAGTCGTGGCTCGTGGCGTGGGCGAGATAGAAGAACTTCCGCACCGACGCGCGGGGCGCATAGCCGAAAATCTCGCGCCCGGACCCGAGATCGTACTTGTTGCAGAGCGGGCAGACCGTGATCGTCCCCTGGGTGTACGTCGACGTGTCGCCGTTGTAGACGCCGACGTCGAACGCGTGAAGGAATCCGTCATCCGCGCCGGCAAAGAGGACCTTCCGGCGGTGCCGGTAGTTCGCGAAAAACGTCTGGTACGAATCGTTCCGGTCGCCGTACACGCCAGGACTCGAAGCGCCCGGATCGACCGACAGGAAGAGCCGCGTGTTGCTCGGGAACGACACGATGACCGGGTTCGAGTGGAAGACGTCGCCGAGGATCTGGTCGTAGTAGCAGGGCGAGCTCGAGAACCCGTTCAGCTGAGTGCAGCTTTTCGTCTGGGGGTTGCCGAACGTCGAGCTGATGTGGAGATCCTCCACGACGACGTCGCGGTTCCCGCGAATGAACGAGAACGAGTTCTGGAGCGCCTGGTTCCTCGCCGCATCCGAGGTCGGCAGACCTGCGGAAGCTTCCGTGCCCGCGGGCGAGGTCCCGCTCGGGTATACGAGCGGGTTCGGGATGTTCGCGTAGATCGTCTGCGTCGCCGGATTGCTGTTGTCGCGAACGATCGACCACCAGGACGGGCTCGAATCCGCGGTCGGCGGGTAATTCGATTGGCATCCGGTCATCGGGAGAGTGCAGGTCTTCGACGGGCCCGTCGTCCCGGACGGGATCTGCACAAGGCACTCGTACGTGGCTGAGTTGCACCCGCCCTCGCCGGCCCTGAGGCCGAAGAAGAGATTCCGGCCGAATTTCGGCGTCGTCACGGCCTGGTCGTTCGTGGTGTCGCTCCACTGGGCGCCATGGGTCAACGTCTGGGTCGGGTCGATGAACTTGTTCCTGTCCAGTCGGCCGATGACGCCGATGTCGTTGGTGGTCGGTCTCGTGTCCTGCCCCGTGTTGCCCGCGTCCCAGACGAGGCTCCCCGAGGGGGCGATCGCACCACTCCCGAAATGGTACGCGGTCAGAAGCGGGTATCCGCCGCCCGTTGACTGGACGAGACCGCTCGTCGGGTCGAGGGCAAACGCCCGCAGGTGGCCGGACCAGATCGAGTGCTCGTTCTGGGGATTGAACTCGGAGAGGTACGCGAGCCCTTCGGACGTGGCCGACACCGACGGAATCGTCGCCGTCGCGAAATCGCGAGTCTCCTCGTTCAGCAGATTCGCGATCGACGTGAGCGCGGCGATGAGGTCGCTCGCGCTGCTCGCCGTGTAGTAGCCCTGCCGCTCGATCGTGACGCCGTCCGACGACACGATCGTCGCACCGGACCAGAGCGCGATGCACTGCCCCCGGTTCCCGCCGGTCGTTCCCCCGTTACCGTCCGGGATCGTGCAGACGTTCGTGGGCCCGAGATCGCCCGAATTGATCCCGAACCCGACCACGTAGACGGGGACGTTGATCGCGGCGAGCGGCGAGACGTCCGCCTGCGTCACCGCGGATTGCGCCTGGTAGGAATCGGTGATCAGGATCACGGCCGCGTTCCGGCAGTCTTTGCGTGGATCGTCGATGCGTTTGGCGCCGCAGAAGTTGTCGACCATGCTGTTGGTCGCGCAGCCGGTGCCGGACACGTTCGGCTTGTTCGCGCCGTTGAAGTACTGGAACACGTTGGTCATGACACCCTGGAGCGGCGCGACGTTGCCGTTCTGCGTCGGGAAGATCGGCGCGATCATCCGGTTGTTGCTGCTGTTCTGGTAGACGAAGTTCGACGTGTTCGTGCTGCTGTCCGGATTTCCGATGATGTGGACGCCGGTCTGGTAGTAGCCGTCGCTCTCGAGATCGCAGGCAATAGTGTTCGGTAGCTTGCTGTAGTTGTGATCCGGCGTCTTGGTGATGTCCCACACCGGATAGTCGTCCGACTCCGTGTACGTCGCGGAGGGCGAGCCGATGTGGACGACCGAGGCCGTCGGTCGAAGCGCGCGCAGGATGCAGGGGTTCGGGCTCTGGATGTAGGTCTGGGATGCGCTCGACGGTTTCCCCTTTGGACCGCTGATGTACGGGAGCCACGGCTGGTAGTCGTGCGGGATCAGGACGATCGGCTGCGGATTGACGTTCGACTGCTGCATCCAGCCCGAGGCGTTGCCCGAGCTGTTGTTTCCGTTCCAGTCGAGCACGGTCTGGTTATTGTCGACCTTCGGCACCGAAACCCAGCCGATCTCGCGCCCGACGTCGACGCCGTAGCCGAAGATCTGCGGAAACGCGCACGTCGATGTGGTCTCCGAGCAGTATTCCGGCGGGACGACGAATGTCGCGTTGTAACTCTGCGCGCTTCCCAGGCTCGCCGGATCGCACGGCGCCGTCGGATTGCCCCCACCCGTGCACCTGCCGATCGTGAAAGTGACCGTGAACGACTGCCCGCTCTGAAGGATCGAATACGGCATGATCCCGGAAGGATTCGTGCCGGTGATCGCGATCGTCATCTCCGCGGCGGGATCCCCGCTCGAGTTCGAACTCGAGGGAACCCCGGTGATCAGTATCTTCTTCGTACCGTCCGAGCCGCCGAAAGGGAGGTGGGCCGTGTCGCTCGTCGTCTGCGGAGCCGACGGATAGAAATAGGTCCGCGTCGTCAAGGAAGGATCGGTGATCGTCCCGGTGCCATTCGTGAGGTTCGTGCCGCTCCAGGCGAGCACGGAATACGAATTGCCGCTGTACGTCTTCTTCTGGGAGGAAGGGAACGTGCCGCCGCCGAAGTTGAACTTCGTGTGCGCCGGAATCGTGAACGTGAATCCGGAATAGGTCAGGGCGACGTCCGCGTTCGGCTCGAAGACGAAGTGCTTCGTCCCGCCGGCGAGATCCGCGCGCGTGTAAGAGAACGACGAAAGCCCCCAGTTGATGCAGCCGCCGGTGCCGGCCGCGCATCCCGCGGCGATGTTCTCGACGACTTTGGTGATCGCGTACTTGCCCTGCCCCATCTTCGAGTTCGTGCCGTCCACTCCCCCGAGGGGATCGAGCGTCGTCGTTCCCGGCAGGTTCGCCATCGTCGTCGTGTTCGAGATGATCAGCATGACGTTCGGTGGCGCCGGCTTCTTCTCGATCAGGAGCTGCCGGTCGTCGCCGCGGGAGCTCGCGGCGGCGAGGAGAGCCGCGGCGGCGAACGTGGAGAGGACCCGAAATCTCGATCTGGCCATGGCGCGCCCTTTCTCCTTACTGACCGACGTCTTCGACGCTGAGCGGAACCGGCCCGATCACGAAGTCGACGGTGATCTGCTTCTGCGATTTGAGGAAAGAGTCCGTCGCGACGCTCGAGAGGCTGTATCCCTTGTCGTAGAGCGGCGTCGAGTCGACATTGATCTGGCTCCCGGGGTCGAGCTTGAAGTCGTTGAGACGATACGGCGAGACCTGGACGGAGAGCGTGTGCGTCGTGCTCCCGGGCATCAGATCCGGAAGATCGAAACACCAGAACTGCGACTTCGACCCGCCGCAACTGTTGGTCGTTCCCGTGCCGCTGTAGACGGCGTGTTTCCCCTGGAGGAACGCATACTGGATCCCGGAGTCGGCGGCGTAGAACGTCTTGTTGACGGTCGCTTCGGCGCCCGCGATCTGGAATTCCGTCGTCGTCGAAAAGAGGAGGGCGAGGCCCAGGATCGTCAGGATGAACATCACGAGTACCGAAAGGATGAACGCGGCACCGCGCTCGGAGCGGCGACGTCTGACAGCAGCGGAAAACCTTCGCATCGTCTTCTTCCTATTGAAGGGCAAAGTTTCGGAGCTGGAGGCGCACCGTCACCGCGCGCCGGTGGTACGGCATCGCCACCGTGGAAAGGGCCGCGTTCTTCGTCATCCGCGAGACCGTGAGCGCCGCGCTGTCGAAGAGCGGGAAGTCGAGCGCATTCGGACCTCCGTACTGCGGATCGGGATTCTGCCCCTTCGCGAGGATCGTCACTTCGAGCGCCTTCAGGCGCGAGAGGTCGGATGCGCGGTTGAACGTCGCGCCGCCGGGCTCGCCCCCGACGTTCCAGATCCATTCGTCGGCGTCGGCCGTTGCGGACTCGGAAGCGTCCGAGCCGGCCGCAGGAATCGAGGAGCCCCGAGCCGCCGTCACGGCGTTGTTGAACGCGGTCTGGTCGGTGATCGAGATCGATCCGTCCGAGGGATACCCCAGAGGCAAGCCCGTGACGGGATCGTTCCGGGTCGGCGCCGGACTCGTAAACGTTCCCGTTCCGGCGACGGCGTCGTAGAAATCCATCCCGTATGCCACCTGAAGGTCCTCGACGTCGTCCGCAACCGGTGTCACCGTCGCCGTGGAGAACGGCGTCCCGGCCGCATCGCCGTCCACCCAGTCCGCTACGGCGAGCTGGGGATGGCAGGGGCCGGGCGAGATCGTCGCGTTGGCGGGCGTGCAGCTCTGACCCGCCGTCGTGCCGTCGTCGACGAAGAAGACCCGGTCGTCGAGCACCCCGCCGCGGGACGGCGTGCTCAAACCGGTCGGAAATGCGCCGCCGGGGCTGATCGTCTGCCAGTACGCCGTGTCCGGCGACGCCGAACTCCCCACGTCGATCGTCAGGGTCACCTTCGTCCCCGTTCCTGCGCCGACAGTCACGGTCGACGGCAAGACATCGGTGATCTTCCCGACGCCGGAATTGCCGAGGAGGTCGGTCATCACGAACAGGCGACCGTTCGTCGGCTGCGAGGCCGATGGAACACCGATCGGGAAGAGCGACATATCGTTGGTGCCGTACGGGTAGCACAGGCTCGAGGGGTCGGCCGCGGCGTCCTGGTACTTCGTGCACGGCTGGATGACGAGCGTTCCCGTCGAGCCGCTCCCCCCGGGACCTGCCCAGGACCCCGAACCGAGGTCGTAAACCGAGTTCAGGAGAACGCCCCGAACGTGCAGGAGATCGGTGCCTGCGCGAACGTGGTGTGCGCCGGCGGTTCCGCATGTCCCGCCGATGCAGACGGTGTCGTTGACGGAATTGACGTTGTTCGAATCGAAGTCGGCGCTCGTTCCCCAATGCGACGAGCCGAGATTCAGCGAGACCGCGAGCTGCCGGAAATTCCCGCCGTCGGCGACACTGGCGGCAATTCCCCCCGCTCCCGCCATCCGCGCCTCGCGGACGAGCTGGTACGAACCGTACCGCGCACTCTGCTGAGCGTCCGTGACGGAATTCTCGGCCTTCGCCATGCGGTTGCTCTTGTCGAACAGCGTGGACATCGCGAGGATCACGATCACGACGATCGCGAGCGAGACGATGAGTTCGACCAGCGAGAAGCCGTGGATGCGTCCCGATTTTCTCATCGCGTCACTGCGCCTTGTATGCGGTCATGCGGATCTGCTTTCCCGTATAACCGGCGGGAAAGAGACCGGCGATCGTGTTGGAGCCCTCGGCGTAGGTCGAGCCAGACAGGCTGCTCCGCGCGGAAGCGACGTAAACGGTGATCATCTTGACACCGGGCGAGAGGGTCCACGCCGCATTGCTGTCATCGACCGCGTTCGCCTCGTCGGGGGCCGCTCCGGGAGCGGGAATGGCGGTATTCGGAAAATCGCGGACGACATACACCAGCTCGTAGGGACCGACGAGCGGCCGCCGGTACGCCTGCCCCGCGTGGCCGTTGAAAGTCGCGCCGGCGGGAACCGCGAGGCGAGCGTCCGTGAACGAATACTGGAGAATCTCCTCGAGCTGCCTTTTGGCGAGCGCGTTCAGGCTCGAGTAATCCCACCCGACGGCGTTACTCTTCATCGAGTTCGCGAAAAGCGGCGCGATCGCGAGCATGGCGAGGGCCATGAGGCCCATCGCCACGATGACTTCGACGAGCGTGAATCCTCGGCTGCGGCGCTTCGGCAGGAAGTTCATCTCAGTACCACTTCCAGGGCGGCGTCTGGTACAACGGCGTCCCGCCCGTCACGAGTTTGGTCAGCAGGACCTTACCGGTCGCGGCGGTTCCAACCGCGATCTGCAGGACGTTACCGTGCGTGTCGAGGACGTAGACGCCCTTGTCGCCGCCGCTTCCCACCGACCCGAACGACGTGAAGACGAAATAGGCAGTCGCGGTCGAGGTGGAAGGAGAAGACTGATTCGGATTGTCGATGCGGAGCTCCACCCGGTGTCCGGGAGGATCGAGCGGGTCGGTGTGCAGGATGACATCTGCGGGCGTCGTGGTGGTATCGAGAACTCCGTTCGAATCCGCATCCAGGAAGGTCACCGCGGCGTTGTATTCGCCGTAGGGTGCGGAAGGGTCCGTCGAGATGACGACGCCCACGCTCGAGCCGCGCTTGATCGATTGCAGCCGCGCCGCAAGCACGGTCATGTCGACCTCCCGCGCAAGACCGTCCACACGGCTGCGATGCATCACGGTCGCGAAAAACGGGATTCCGATCGCCAGCACCAACCCCATGATCGCAATCACGACTAGGAGCTCGACGAGGCTGAAGCCCCGCGGACGGCGGCGAGGAGAAGGCTCCGTTTTCACGAACATCGACGAAGGGAGGAAGAGCATCCGGCATGCCGCCGGCCGGGCCATTCGAACCGCTTATCAAAGTATTCATACCAAAGTGATTGTTTTCAAATGCCTCATCCGTCAGGGAGAACCGAAAAAGCACTGCGCAGTTTCTCCACACCCGGAGTGCGCAGAAATTACACGGCGGGGAGACGAACCGAGAACACCGTCGAACCGGGTCGGGAACTCATGCGGATCGTACCTCCGTGTTCGGCGACGATCTGCCGACACAGGGCAAGCCCGATCCCCGTGCCTCCCGGCCGCGAGCTGACAAAGGGCTCGAACACCCGCCCGTGGATCTCCGGGTTGATGCCCGGACCGTCGTCTTCCACCTCGATCACGGCGAACACTCCCTCGCCTTCGTCACGCCGGGCCCGGCAGCAGATTCGGACCGGGGCATCCGAGGAGAGGATGGCGTTCTCGAAGAGATTCGAGAACACGCTCTCGATCCTGTCCGGGTCGGCATCCGCCAGGGAAACCTCGGTCGAAGGTGAAACCTCGATTCTCGGTTCCCGCCGCGGCAGGCGCGCACGAACGGCGGCGGCGGCCGATTCGAGAACCGGACGGAGGGGAAGTGCGCTGGCGATCCGGCGGGGAACGCGCTGCAGGACGAGCATCTCCTCCATGATCCGTGCGAGGCGGCGGCTTTGGCGTGAGATCAGCTCGAGGTGCACCGCCACCCGCGCATCCCCGGCGAGGAGTTGCTCGAGGGCAGCTGCGGCCGACGTGATCCCAAAGAGCGGGTTGCGCACCTCGTGGGCGACGCCCGCGAGGAGCTCGACCGTCGCGGCACGGCGCTCCGTCACCCGAAGCTGCGCCTGGACCGCGCGGATCTCGTCGCGCATCACGATGGTCGAGTGGACGAGCACGCCGATCTCGTCGTCCGTGGGCACGATTTCCGGGGTCGGCTCCTCCTGGTTTCGCGCGAAAGTGCGCGTCTGCAGGTCCAGATCGCGCAACGGTCGCGTCAGCCCCCGTCCCG
>DASTIQ010000151.1 GCA_035717485.1 Thermoanaerobaculia bacterium
GAGGCGCGGGCCGTCGCCGCGCTGTCTCACCCGAACATCCTTTCGATCCACGATTTCGGGGACGATCGGGGAACCGTCTACGCGGTCACCGAGCTCCTCGAGGGAGAGACGCTCCGGAGCCGTCTGGCCGGCGCCCCGCTGGCGCCCCGGCGCGCCGTGGACGTCGCGCTGCAGATCGCGCGCGGCCTCGCCGCCGCGCACGAGAAGGGGATCGTCCACCGGGATCTCAAGCCCGAGAACGTCTTCGTCACCGAAGACGGCCGCGTGAAGATCCTCGATTTCGGCCTGGCGAAGCTCCTCCCGACCGAAGCGGCCACCGCCGATACGCACGCGCCGACGGTGGAGGCCACGGAACCGGGAGTCGTCCTCGGGACCCTCGGCTACATGGCGCCCGAGCAGGTGCGCGGCAAGGCCGCCGACCCCCGCACCGACATCTTCGCGTTCGGCGCGATCCTGTACGAGATGCTGTCGGGCCGCCGGGCGTTCCATGGCGATACCGCGGCCGACACGATGACCGCGATCCTGAAGGAGGATCCGCCGGAGCTTTCGGCGGGGCGGCGCGACGTCGCTCCGGGCCTCGATCGCCTCGTGCGGCACTGTCTCGAAAAGAGCCCGGCCCAGCGATTCCAGTCGGCGAGCGATCTGGCGTACGAGCTCGAATCGATGACGGCGGCGTCTTCGGCTTCGGTCGCCGCCCGGCCGGGACCGCTCCGGGGGGCGCAGCGCCGGGCCGCCGCATCCGCGCTCGCGCTGGCGCTGCTCGCGGCCGGCCTCGCGGCGGGGCACTGGCTCTGGAGGCCGCGAGCGGCGGCGGTCCCGTCGTTCGGGCGAGTGACGTTCCGCCGCGGCAACATCGGGCTCGCGCGCTTCGCCCCCGACGGCGCGACGGTGGTGTACGGCGCGTCGTGGGAGGGCGCGCCGGTCGCCATCTTCTCGACCCGGATCGGAAATCCGGAATCGACGCCGCTCGGATATGGAAAAGCGAACCTCGCCTCGGTATCGTCGACGGGAGAACTCGCCCTGTCGCTTCGCGAGCAGGCCCTCTCGGGCACGGAGGGCGTCGGAACGCTCGCGCGCGCGCCGCTCGGCGGCGGGGAGCCGCGTCCGATGGTCGAGTTCGTCGACGCGGCCGACTGGGCCCCGGACGGCAAGGACCTCGCGATCGTGCGCGTCCTCGGCGGCCGCGGCCGCCTCGAATATCCGGTGGGGAACGTCCTCGTCTCGACGGCGCTCCACCTCGCCTCGCCGAGGTTCTCTCCGCGCGGAGACCGCATCGCGTTCGTCGAGCAGGCTCCCCGCGGGATGACCATCGGGTTCACGGACCGGAAGGGAACGGTCGTGCGGCTTCCCGGAGAATGGCAGGGCGTCGGATCGATCGCGTGGGACCCGTCGGGGGAAGCGCTCTGGTTCGCGGCCTCGAGCGCGCACGGCGACAGCAGTATCTATCGCATGGACCTCCGCGGCCGGGCGGCGGCCGTGTTCTCGATCCCGGACGGCGCGATCGTGCACGACGTCGCGAAGGACGGGCGGATCCTCCTCGAGCGCTACCATCCGCGCCGCGGAATCATCGCGCGCCCGCCGGGGGCGACGGTCGAGAGGGACCTCACCTGGTTCGACCTTTCGGATCTCGTCGACATGACGGCCGACGGATCGATGATCCTCTTCACGGAGAGAGCCGCGGCGGGAGGGAAGCCCGGCAGCTTCTTCCTCCGGAAGACCGACGGCTCGCCGGCGACCAAGCTCGGCGACGGAACGGCGTTCGAGCTCTCCCCCGACGGTAAATGGGTCCTCGCCCGGCTCGAGGGGTCCGCCGGCCTCGCTCTCGTCCCGACCGGCGCCGGTACGCCGGTGCCCCTGCCGCGCGGCGAGATCGAGACATTCGGGCGGGGAGATTTCTTTCCCGACGGGAAGCGCATCCTCGTTCTCGGCAGCCCCTCGGGGGGCGCTCTGGGGTGGTACGTACAGGAGATTCCCGGGGGCTCGCCGCGCCTCTTCACCGCGCAGGGTTTCGGGGCCTCCGGCAAACCGATCTCTCCCGACGGCCGTCTCGCGGTCGCGTACCGCGACTGGCAGGAGGATCTCTTTCTTCTCCCGCTCGGCGCGGGTCCGATCCGGCCGATCCCCGACACGAAACAGCTCGACCCCGTCGGATGGACGCCCGATGGACGCTCGATCTTTGCGTTCGAGAGCGGGAGCATTCCCGCGCGCATCGTGAAGATCGAGTCTTCGACCGGCGCGCGGACGCCCTACGAGAGCCTCTTCCCGACGTCCATTCCGACCGTGATCAGCATCCGGAACCCGCTCCTCACCGCCGACGGCCGGGGGTATGCCTTCGGCTACAGCAGCGCGTCGTCCTCGGATCTCTACGTGGTCGATCTCAGGGAGTGACGGGGCCGCTTCGCGCGGCCTCGAGCGCGTCGACCGCGGCACGGAGCGCGGATCTCGGAACGAGCACGTAATCCGTGTCGAAGGTGCTCACGGCGAACACGGAGACGGCGGCTCGCGCGAGCGGCACGAGCACCGAGGCGAGGACGCCGACTTCCGTGAACGCGAACGGGCCGGCGAGCTTCAGCACCGCCCATCCGCGCTCGGCCCGCGCGCCTTCCGGCACCCGGGCTTCCGGGCAGACGATCGACAACTCGCTCGCGGTGCGCGTGACCGACGAGAACGCCGATGCTTCGACCGCCCAATCCGGGATCGCCGCATCCGGCGGAAGCCGCGCGATCGCCCACTCCCCCGGCACGACCTCGAAGCCGGGGACCTCAGTCAAACTCGAATCCCGGCTCGAGCTGTTCCGGTCCCACCCGCCCGGGTTCGATCTTCGCCCGGAAGTAGTTCTCTCCCCGCACCGGCGAACCCGCGAGCCGGCGGAGCATCGCGATCTGGCCGACGTGGGCGAGGGCGTCCGCGATCGGACCCTGGAAGAGCCTTCCGGCGGGACACTCGAGCGGCCCGGCGGCCAGCCTCGCGTCGAGCCGGGCGAGCCCGTCGAAGAATCGCGCCGCCCCGTCCTCCCAGGAGGATGCGGGCGAATCGCGCCAGAGGTGTTTCCCATCGGCCAGCCCGATCGCCCAGTCGAAGAGATCGCCGACGTGCGCGAGGATCTCGCCGGCGGACCGCGAGCCCTCGCCCGCGCGGAAGCCGGAAAATTCCGGCGCCGCGCCGCGGAGCGCCTTGCCGCCGCGGTAGGCGATCGTCGCCACGGTGTGGCGCAGCAGGTCCCTCTCGGCGCGTTCGGACGATTCGCTCACGGGCGCGCGAACCATGCCTTCAACGCGGCCTTGTCGGCGTCGGAGAGGCGCGCCTCGGGGTGCATCCAGACGTAATACACGGGCGGCATGTCCCCGTCGCTCACCTCTTCGGCGGCCTTGTCGAGCTTCCTCCGGCGCTTCTCCGCGTCGTACCGCTGCCACGCCGAGAAGTTGAGCTCGCGCCGACCCTCGTGCACGTCGTGGGCGACGAGCCAGGAGACCGGAGCCACCCGGCTGTAGCCCGGCCACACCGTCTGGTTCGAGTGGCAGTCGTAGCAGGCGCGGTGCAGGATGCCCGCCACCGGCGCGGGGGCGCCGACGTCCTGCTCGACCGTCGCATTCGTCCTTTCCACCGGGACCAGTTGAGCCAGAAGCGCGAGGACCACGATCGCGCCGACGGCGAGGAGAACGATCTTCCCTTTCATCCCGCCTCCTTCGATGTATCAGCGCCGGAGCCGCAGGCGCCCGTCCTGCCATCGATCGCCGAGCCGCCCTTTCCCGGCGGGACGGCCATCGGGTCGCCCGCGCGGTACTCGGGGGTCGAGAGCACGACCTTGCCCCGCTCCCCTCGCACGTCGATCGGATCCCGCTCGCCCCGCTCCCCCGTCCGGACCCGCACCGGCAGCCTCGCCTCCCCCGAAGAGGAGAAGAACGCGAGGTGGCTGACGTGGTGATTTCCACCGCGCGGGCCTTCGAGCGTGAACAGGACGAGGAAATCCTCCCGGCCGTCCCCGTCCACGTCGTCGAGCGCGTCGTACCGCCGGAACGGGCAGTGCTCCGCCATCGAGAGCTCCTTCGTCTTGCCGGCGATCGCGTTCTCGAGCGCCGCGACGAGGGCGGGACTCCTCACGCCTTCCGATCCGGGAGATACGCCGCGGGCGCCGCGTTGAACGCCTTCGAGCCGCCCCTCGGAATCGACAGCGTCCTCCAGCGGTCCCCCGCCAGCATCTTCGCGACGTAGACGATCTGCCCGACGTGCAGCGCCGAATGCGCGAGCGAACGCTGGATCGCCTGGAAGGCCGACATCTCCTCGCCCCGGATCCTCACCCTCTTCGAGAGGTCCGCCTCCCCGAGGGAGTCGAGCGACGCGAACAGGGTCTCCCAGCCCTCGTCCCACGCGCCGCGGAGCGAGCCGGCGCCCTCGCCGTCGCGGATCTCGAACTCTCCGTCGCGGTCACGATCCGGCTTCTCGCCGTCGGTCGTCAGGAAGTCCGTCCAGCGCGAGCGGAGATTCCCCGCGACGTGCTTGATCACGACGGCGAGACTGTTCGAGCCGGGCGCCGGCTCCGCGAGCCACCGTTCTCCGGGAACCTGATCGAGCGCCTTCTCCGCGAGCGCCCGGTAGCGGCGAAACTCGCGGTCCACCTCGCGGAGATAATCCATGCCGTCCATTCCGTGCCTCCCGGCCTGCCGGCCGCAGTCTAACGCCGCCCGCCGCGTCAGCGAACGATCGTCGCGCGCCGGATGGTGTCGAGCGCCGGATAGTGCGCCTCGAGGTACCGGTTTCCCCCCTCGAACAGGGCGCTCTGGTCCGTCCGCTCCCCCTGCGGTCCGGCGCGCCCGTAGCCGTGCAGGCGGTCGACGGCCTCCATTCCCGAAACGACCCGGCCGAACGGCGCGAACTCGCCGGTGTCGAGCTTCGGATTGTCGGCGAGATTGACGAAGACCTGCGTCGCGCGCGTGTTCGGCCCCTGGTCCGCGAAGGCCACGGTGCCGCGCTCGCAGGGGCGGCCCTGCGCATCGTCGGGAAAGTACGCGAAGCGCCACGCCTTCGCGACCGCCGGGTCTCCCGCGATGCCGAACTGAGCGATGTATCCGGGAATCACGCGAAAGACCTTCGACCCGTCGTAGTAGCCGCCGCGGACGAGCCGGAAGAACCGGTCCGCGCCGCGGGGGGCCCAGCCGCGTGTGACCTCGACCTCGAACATCCCCGCGCTCGTCTCGAACCGCGCGACGAAGCGCTCCGGCGCCCGGGGGTCGGGTCGCGCCGGCTCGCGGAGCCGGTCGCGGGCCGCGGCACATCCGATCGCCGCGCCCAGCGCGGCGGCGGCGGCCCAGCTCCACGATCCGCGATCCACGCGGGAGAGCCTACGCCAGGCGGGCCGAGTCAGCGCGCCGGAAGATCGGCGAGGGCCTTTTCGATCCGTTCGTGGAGATCGGGGGGCGCTCCGTAGAACGTCTCGACCGCGCGGCCGTCCCGGTCGAACAGGAACAGCATCGGAACCGCGGCGACCTCCCCGAAACCGCTCGCGAGAGAAGCGTCGGCCGTCGCCCAGCGGATTCCCGGTGAGGACGCGGCCGCGAATTTCCGGACCGCGTCTTCGGGCGACTCGACGGCGACCGCCAGCACCTCGAGGTCTTCGCCGCGACGCTCCTTCAGATCCGCGAGCCAACCGAGCGTCGCGCGGCAGGGAGGGCACCACGTCGCCCAGAATTCGACCACGAGGGGCCGCCCCCGCAATTCTCCGGAAGCGAGCCGCCTGCCCGCGAGATCCGTCGTCTCGAAGGACGGCAGCTCCGCGATCATCCCCCGGGGCTCGGGCGAAGCCGACCGCTCGCTCCGAAGCGTCTCCTTCCCGCCCGCGAGAACGAGGTCGATCATCCGGGCGAGGTCCGCCTTGAACCGGCCCTGGCTCGCCGCATTCCGCCATGGCGTGTATCGTCCGCCGTGTTCCCCTTCGGCGAAGAACCCGAAATCCCGGGGTCGCGCGACGAGAACGTCGTCGACGAAAACGGCCGGGTACCTCGTCACGCCGAACCGCTCCGCGAGAGGCGAGGCGCCGAAGTTTTCGCTGACGAACCGGACCCTCCCTCCGTACGCGGCAACGACTTCCTGGACCAGCAAACTTGCCGGATCGGAAAGATTTCAGGTGTACGGCCAGCGGACGAGAGTCACCGTCAGGACCGATTCGGCCGGCGGGGGCATCGGAGCGGGTTCGAGCATCGCCCGATAGGCCGGTACCACGCTCGCGGCGATCACCGACGCGGCGGCGATTCCGCTCTCTCCCCCGCTCGCCAGCGCCGATTCCGCGCGCTCGACGAAGAGCAGGCCGAGCGAATCGTCGCGGGTCCCCGATGCGAGAGCCGACCGCTCCGCCTCGATTCTCTCGCGCACCGTCGCGGCCGAGCCGGCCGGCGCTCCGAGGAGCAGGCCCACCTGCTCGAGCGCGTCGAGGTACTCGTAGCCGGCCCCCGCGAACCGTCCGGAAGCGTCGAGCTCGTGCGCGGTCTTCAACGCCGCATTCAGGCGGATGAAGTCGGAATGCCGGTCGATCGAGCGGGGCGGGACGAACGCCGCGTTCACCTTCTCCTGGAGCCGCGACAGCTCCGGGGCGATCGAGCGCCATGCCGGAGCGGTCCGGTCCGTTCGCGGGAGGGCCCGGCAGAACCCGGCGAAATCGGACGCCTCCCGGGCGTCGGCCAGGTAGTACCTCCCGGCGGCCGCGTTCGTGACGCCGGCATACGCGCGGCTCGCCTCGACGAGCGGGACGACGGTGCCTTCCGCCGCCTCCCCGAGCGCTCTCGCCGCCGCCGCCACCCTCCCCCAGCGCGGCGGCGAGGCGTCCCGGCCGCGAAGGTCGCGGCTCGCCCTCTCCCAATCCGCGTCGAACGATTCCGCCGACCCGCGCGACTCCCCGACGGCCGCCTCCCGCCTCGCCTCCCGGAGCCTCTGGAGGGCGGCCCAGAGCCGTCCGGAACGCCGCTCTTCCTCGAGCTTCGAGACGGCCGAGGCGACTCGCGCGCGCGTCTCGCCGTCGAGGCGTTCCGCCCGGGAAGCGACCCGGGCGGCGTCGCCCGCGATCGCGTCCGCCAGAGCGGCGGGATTCGCCGCCGCATCCGACCCGGACGCGCGGGCGGCGGGAACGGCGATCCCCACGGCCGACGCGAAGAACGCCGCCGCGACCCGGTATCTCACTTGCCGCCGGTCGCGTCGCGGAACGCCGATTCGACGGCCGGTCGCGACACGTACGTGTCGAAGATGAACCCGAGGTGCTTCGAATCACCGGCGAATTTCCTGCGGAAAGGGGCGAGATCGACCTCCTTTCGCGTCTGCTCCAGGTCCCTGCCCTTCGCGATCGCCGCGGCGACCTGCGCCTTGATCGAATCGAAGAGCTCCTCCATCAGCGCCGCCTGAGCGTCGTCGTGCATGACCGGGCCGTGCCCCGGCACGATGATGGACGGCTTGAGAACGCGGAGCCTTCCGAGGGTCGCGCCCCAGTCCCCCACGTGCGACTGGTCGCCCCCGACGAGCGGAATCGGGAACCCCACGAGATCGCCCACCGCGGCGATGCGCTCCTTCGGGAGCCAGACCACGAGGTCGGCGCTCGTGTGTCCGCGGCCGAGGTGGCGGATCTCGATCGCGCGATCTCCCCTGTGGAGAACGAGCGAATCGTCGATCGTGAGCGTGGGGAGGAGGAGCGGCGCGGCCGGGACTTCCGCCATGTAACGGTCGATCAGCGCGAAATCGCTCTCGTAGCCACGCCGCTCTTCCGCGGTCAGCTCGCCGCCCGCCGGACTCTTCCCTTCGGCGACGAGCTTCTTCAGAGACGCCGCGAATTTCGGTGCGCCGTCGATCATCTGGCGCCGGTTCTCGGCCCCCGTCGTCGGCAGGTACTCGCGCATCCGTGCATGGCCGACGAACTCGACGCCCGGGTACGCTTCCCGCCACACGTGATCGCCCGAGATGTGATCGTCGTGCCAGTGGGTGTGGACGACGTATCGGACCGGCTTCGCCGTGAGCTTGCGCACCTCGGCGAGCAGATCCCGGCTCGCCTCCGGCGCGTCGACGACCACGACGTCGTCGTCGTTGACGATCACGAGGCTGTTGGCGTCGACCATCAGCCCCGGGGGATCGCGGCGCACCCATGCCCACACGCCGTCGGCGAGCTTCTCGAGAGCCGGCGGCGAACCGGCCGCGTCCGGCGGCGGAGCGGAGCGCTCCGGGCCGCCGGCGAACGCCAGCGAGGCCAGCGAGAACAGGATGGCGGCGATCGTCTTCAACGGTCCTCCTCGAGGCGGTGTACGTTCCGCGCCGCGGAAGGTTCTCACCGCGGGATTCAGCCGGCTATCGAAAAGTTGTGGTCGGCCGGGGGCTCAGGACGCGTCGGGAGGCGGGTCGAACCAGTACGGCTCCGCGTCCTCGACCTCGGAGTCCTCGAGGTAGCAGACGGGCGACGAGGGAGAGAAGGCGGCGGTGCGTGGGCCTTCCCCCGCGGCGAGCGGCCGCCATCGCGGATCCCGCTCCCACTCCCCGTGCCGCCGGGCGTCGCGCGGGAACCGCGACAGCGCGCGCCGCTGCGCGCCGCGCAGGCAGAGGCCGACGTTGGCGCCTGCCGCGAGATCGGGCTGCGCGAGCTGTACCGCGTCGTCGATCCAGCCGCAGACGGGGCAGGTCCGCCCCGATCCCGCTCCCCCTTCGTGGACGGCGAACCCGCACGCCGCGCAGGGATGGGGGGCGCCCCGCGGTTCACTCATTCGCCGTCACGCCGAGGCGCGGCGAGGCGCGAACCGGACGGATGCGGGCGGGCCGCGGCGCCCGGAGTCGTACCGGAGCGTACGTCGGAGGGCGGCCGCGGGCTGCACGCGCCCGTCCGGCTCGATGCATCGCCGCGCCTGCCGATCAGGCGGCGGGGCGGAGCCGGGAGAGTATCTCCACCAGATCCGCCACCCGCTCCGAATACCCCCACTCGTTGTCGTACCAGGCGAGCACGCGCGCATAGCCGTCTCCGTCGGACCGCGTCGAGAGCGAATCGAAGACCGCCGAGTGCGGATTCCCGATGATGTCGGTCGAGACGAGCGGGGCCTCGCTGTACTCGACGATCCGGGCGAGACGCCCCATCGACGCGCTCCGGACGGCCGCGTTGATCTCGTCCTTTCCGGGGCGCTCGCGCATGCGGCAGACGAGCTCGACGATCGATCCGTCGGGGACCGGAACCCGCATCGCGATGCCGTCGATCTTGCCCTTGAGCTTCGGCAGGATCTTCCCGACCGCGCGGGCGGCGCCCGTCGACGTGGGAATGATGTTGAGAGCGGCGGCGCGGCTGCGGCGGAGATCCTTGTGGGGCACGTCGGCGAGCCGCTGATCGTTCGTGTAGGCGTGGACGGTCGACATCAGCCCGTCCTCGATCCCGAACGCGTCGTCGAGGATCTTCGCGACGGGCGCGAGGCAGTTCGTCGTGCACGAGGCGTTCGAGACGAGCCGGTGCTCCGGGCGGAGCGTTTCGTCGTTGACGCCGATGACGACCATCGCGTCGATGTCGTCCTTCGGGGGGACCGTGAGGATGACGCGCTCGGCGCCCGCGGCGAGGTGCTTCGCGATTTCGGCGCGCTTCCGGAACGCACCCGTCGACTCGATGACGATCGAGGCGCCCCACTCGCGCCAGGGGATCTTCTCCGGATCCCGCTCGTGCGCGAGACGGACGCGCCTTCCCGACGCGGACAGGGTCCCGTCCTCGGCGACGACGGCGCCCGGATACCGGCCCATCACGGTGTCGTACTGCAGGAGGTACGCGAGCTGGTCGGTCTCGAAGAGATCGTTGATGCCGACGACCTCGATCGAGGGCCGCCCGGCGAGGATCCGGAAGACGGTGCGCCCGATCCGGCCGAACCCGTTGATGCCGACGCGAACCGTCACGGGCGTTCTCCGACGGGGACCGCGGCGTCCAGCCGCGCGAGGGCGGAGACGACCTCCGAGATGCGCACGGCGAACGCCCAGCCCGCGTCGATCCAGGAGAGCGTCTTCGAGAGCCGGTCGCCGAGCGTCATCGTCGCCTGCGCGTCGAAGATGCACGAGTAGCTGCTCCGCGTCACGTCGCTCGAGACGATCGGCTCGTCTTCGCACGCGACGATCCCCTTCCAGCGTCCCGCCGCGGCGGCGCGCACGGCCGTCGCGATCGAATCGGGCGATACCGCGCGGCTGTGCCAGCAGGTGAGGTCGACGACGGAGCCGTTGGCGACGGGAACGTCGACGGCCGAGCCGGTCAGCCTGCCGGCGAGATCGGGGAAGAGCCGTTCGAGCATCGCCTCCGAACGCGACTCCTGGGGAATGATGTTCTCCGCGGCCGACCGTCCGCGCCGCTTGTCCGAGAGCGGAACGTCCGCCAGCCGGTGGGCGTTCGTGTAGGCGTGCACCGCGTCGAAGAACGCGCGCTCGATGCCGAACGCTTCCTTCAGGATCGCGAGCACGGGCGCGACGCAGGAGACGGTCCGTGAGGCGAGCGCGATCAGGCGGTGTTCCGGCCGGAGCTCGTCGTCGTTCCACCCCCGCACGAGCGTGATGTCGAGCGGCTCCGCCGGCGGCACGCAGACGACGACCCTTCCGGCGCCGGCCGCGAGATGCGCCTCGCCGTCGGCGCGCGTCATCGCCCGCGCCGTGCATTCGAGCACCACGTCCACGTTCGCTTCCCTCCAGGGGGGAACGGCGCCCTTCGGGAAGGACGCCCAGAATCGGACGTCGCGGCCGCGGAATCGGAGCGCGCCCTCGCCGAGGGAAACCGGCTCGTCGAATCGTCCGAAGAGCGTGTCGAACTTGAGGAGATAGAGGAGCTGATCGGCGGGAACCGTGTCGCAGATCGCGACGATCTCGACGTCGCGCCTCGCGGCCATCAGGCGGAAGACGTTGCGTCCCGTCTGGCCGAACCCCATGATCCCGACGCGTACCGCGGCCATCAGGGACAACCTATCATGCAAGATCGACGCCCCGGAGCGTCAGCGGCGCCCGGCTCCGATCGTCATGACGGGACAGGGGCACGTCCCGATCACCCTCGCGGCGACGCTCCCCATCAGCAGGCGGGCCAGGCCCGTCCTTCCGTGCGTCCCCATGACCACGAGCTCCGCGCGGTGCCTCCGCGCGGCCCGCGGGATGTCCTCGTGGGGGACCCCTTCGACGAGCTCGGAGCGCGCGCGCACGCGCGACCGGGCCGCGCGTCGGACCAGGGCGTCGAGCCGGCGCTTCGCCTGACCGACGATCGCCGCCTTCATTTCCTCGTACATCCGCGGGGGCACGTAGCCCATGGCGTCCGGCCCGACGGGAGGCGGGAGGACGTGCAGGACGACGAGCTCCGCTCCGTTTCGGCGCGCCGCGCCGAGCGCCGCCGGAAAGGCGGAGAGGGACGGTCTCGAGAAATCCGTCGCGTAGACCACTTTTCGGGCCACGGGACACCTCCTGCCGCGTCGCGCGCGGCGGACCACCGGCCCATCCTGCGCGAGCGGATCGTTCGTGTCGTGAGGCAGATACATCAAGGCCGGGCACGCAACGGGATGATGCGTTTGGATGTTTCGCGACGCCGCGATTGGAGCCAAGCTGTCCGTGGAAAGGAGGGCGTTTATGGAAACTCTCACCATGACGAAAACCGATGCTCAAATCCAGCAGGACGTCCTTCGCGAGCTCCGATGGGACCTGAGGGTCGCTGAAACCGAAGTCGGCGTGGGAGTCCACGACGGCATCGTCAGCCTGACGGGAACGGTCGACAGTTTCGCGAAGAAGCTCGCCGCGCGCGAAGCGGCACACCGGGTGGCCGGCGTCCTCGACGTCGCCGACGACATCGAGGTCAAGCTCCCCGGACTCCTCACCCGCAACGACACGGATCTGGCGCGCGCCGTCCGCCACGCGCTGGAATGGGACGTGTTCATTCCGGACACGAAGATCCGCTCGACGGTGGCCAACGGGTGGGTCACGCTCGAAGGCACGGTGGAATCGCTCGTCGACCGCGACGACGCGGAGCGCGCCGTTCGGCGTCTCCACGGCGTGCGGGGCGTGATCGACAACATCGTCGTCAACGCACCGAAAGTCGAGCCCGGAAAGATCCGCAAGGCGATCGAAGAGACCCTCGAACGACGGGCGGACCGGGAAGCGAACCGGATCGAGGTCCGGGTCATCGAAGGCAAGGTGACGCTCGACGGCCGGGTCCATTCCTTCCCGGAGAAGGAAGCGATCCTCGGAGCCGTCCGCAATGCGCCGGGCGTGAAGCTCGTCGCCGACAATCTCCGGATCGAGCCCTATTTCTGAGTTCTCCGGCGGGCGCGGAGGTTTCCGCGCCCGCCGATCATCGGAAAAGGAGGGAAGCATGGAGCCCGTACCGAACCCCGCCCCCGCCGAGACGGTCCTCCCCATCGAGCATCTCGCGAGGCCCGACGTGATCGCGCGGCTGCGGGAGGTCCTCAAGGCCTACGCCGACGTCGATCATTGCCTCTGCACGGCCGTCGGCAAGCTCGGGATCTTCTGCAAAGGATTCACGGGCGCTTCCGACGCGGAGCTTCGCAACCGCTTCAGCTGGATCGCCCGAACCCATCCCGGCGCGCCGCGGGAGCGCCTCGAGGAGCTCGCGTCGCTCTACCACGCCGGACGCCAGGAGGCGACCGGCGCGGAGATCTGCTGCGACATCGAGACGCGCGAGCACGGCGGCTGCGACGGCTGGAACCAGTTCGACAACGTCGCGCTCGAGGGGTTTCACCTCGCTCTCGTCGGCAGTCCCGTGAAGATCGCGTAGCGGCCGCGTCGTTCGATCGCTCCGGACGGGCGCGGAAAGAATCTGCGCGCCCGGGGCGCCCGCCTCTACTCGGAAGCGCAGGAGCAGCCCGGGAGGCGCCGCGTCTCGATGAAGGTGACGTCATTGGTGTACGTCGCGAACTCGCGCTCGCGCCGGAGGAGGCGCAGGAGACATCCCGACTTCTTCTGCTGGACGAAGAACGTGTAGTCGGTCGTTCGCGACCTCACGACGAACGGACGCGGTCCCGGATCCCGATAGCCCAGGTCGAGGACGGTTCTCTTCCCCAGCGCGCGGGCCTCTCCCCCGTCTTCTCCCTGGGCGACGAGGATCGAGGCGATCTGCGAACGGAACGATTCGGCGCACGACTCGTCCGCCAGGTCGACCCGGCCGATGGTGGCGCACCCGGCGAGGACGGCGATCGCTGCTGCGGCCGCGCCGATTCGCGGTCTCACCGGACACCGCCGGCCCGGGACGGGCGGCGGCGCGCCGTCAGACCGATGCCGAGGCCTTCCGCCGCGGTCCCCGCCCCTTCATGATCCAGCGCTTCGTCTGGTTGACCGGTCGCTCCGAGCCCTTGCCGAGCAGCGTCAGCAGGTCGGAGGTCGTGACGATCCCCGCCAGCCTCCCCTTCTCGATCACCGGAAGACATCCGATCGTCCGGCCCCGCATCAGGTTGGCGGCCTCGCGGATCGTGGTCGTCGAGGTCGCCGTGGCGACCGACGGGGTCATCAGGTCTCCGACGGTTCGCGCGATTCGCGTTCCCGGCTCGAACGTTTCGAGGTCCCGGTCCGATACGATCCCGACGACGTCGGCGCCGCGGGTGACGACGATGTGATGAATCCGGTTCCGGCGCATCTGTTCGCGAGCCTCGTCTTCGGCGGCTTCCGTGCCGAGGGTGACGACGTCCCGTTTCATGATTTCCTTCAGGCGCATGGGAACCTCCTTTTCCGGTTCCATATTGCTCCCCCGCGCGAGCCTTCGCATGACGCGCTTACATCAGCGGGGGCCGGCGTCCCGGCGGGGAGCGGATGCCGCCGAATGCGACAGGACGGCGCTTCCGGAGGGCAGATCCGAGGCGCGCCAGCCCCCTCCGAGGGCGCGGACGAGAGAGACCGCGGCCGCCATGCGCCGGTCGCGGAGCTGGACGGCCGCCCGTTCGTTGGCGAGGGCCGCGGTCTCGGCGGTGATCACCTCGAGATAGCTGGTGATCCCGCCGGTGTAGCGGGTCTGCGCGAGCGAGAGCGATCGCTCCGCCGCGGCGACGGCTTCCGCCTGGTCCTTCGCCTCGTCCCCCAGCAGGCGGAGCGCCGCCAGCTGGTCTTCGACGTCCTGAAAGGCGGTCAGGACCGACTGACGGTAGGAGGCGACCGCGGCGTCGTAGCCGGCGACCGCCTGCTCCTTCGCCGCGCGGCGTTTCCCGCCGGAAAAGAGGGTCCCGACGAGCGACGCGCCGATCGACCAGAAGCGATCGGGAAGGGAGAACAGGTGCGAGATGACGGAGTTTCCGTAACCGCCCGACGCGGAAAGACCGAGCGCGGGGAAGAACGCCGCTTCGGCGACGCCGATGCGCGCGTTCGCGGCCGCGACCTGGCGCTCGGCCGACGCCACGTCCGGGCGGCGCTCGACGAGCTCCGAGGGAAGGACCGTGGGAATCGCGGGAGGATCGGCGGTCAGCGGTGCCGGCGGCAGGGAGAGGGCCGCGGGCGGCTTGCCCACGAGCACCGCGATCGCGTGTTCGAGCTGCGCCCGCCGGAGAGCGACGTCGGTCGCCTGCGCGCGGGTCGCGGAAAGCTGCGTCTGCGCCTGCGCGACGTCGACCGCCGACACGACCCCCTGCCGGAAGCGATCGGTCGTGAGCGTGAGCGCCCTCTCGTACCCGGCGACATTCGTGTCCAGGAGATCCTTCTCCGCGTCGGCCTCTCTCAACGCGAAGTAATCGGCCGCGAGCTCCGCCTGGAACGAGAGGCGGGCGTTTTCGAGATCCGCCTCGCTCGCCTGGGCCGCCTCGACCTGCGCCTCGACGTTTCGCCGGATCCGCCCCCAGACGTCGATCTCCCAGGAGACGTCCGCCGAGACGCTGTAGAAATCGGCGACTCCGGGGGTCGCGCCCGCCCCGGTGGCCGCGTGCGCCGCGCCCTGCGATCGCGTCACGCCCGCGTTCCCGGTCACCGTCGGGAACAGATCCGCGCGCGCGCCGCGCGCCACCGCCCGCGCCACGCGGTACGCCGCTTCCGCCTGCTTCACGTTCTGATTCGAGATCGCGACCTGCTCCTCGAGGGCGTCGAGTCCCGGGTCTCCGAACATCTCCCACCAGGGGCCGCGCGGGATTCCGTCGGAAGGCGCGGCGAATTCCCAATCGGGAGGCGGAGATTCCCTGTAACGGTCCGAAACCGGGACCTCGGGCTTTCGGTAGTTCGGTCCGACGGCGCAGGCCGCCGTGAGAAGGACGGCGAACGCCGCCGGCACGCGCCCGACGACCGGTCTTCTCATCTCACGCTCCCTCTCCGATCGGCGCCAGACGCGCCTCCCGACGCCGGACGCGGGCCCACCGCATCCGGAAACGATCCAGGTACAGGTAGACGACGGGGGTCGTGTAGAGAGTGAGCATCTGCGAAAAGACCAGTCCGCCGACGATCGCTATGCCGAGCGGGCGACGGAGCTCCGATCCCGTGCCTCCGCCGATCGCGAGCGGCAGCCCGCCGAGGAGCGCCGCCATCGTCGTCATCGTGATCGGGCGGAACCGCAGCAGGCAGGCCTGGTAGATCGCATCCTCGGGCTTCCTCCCCTCCGTCCGCTCGGCCTCGATCGCGAAATCGATCATGAGGATCGCGTTCTTCTTGACGATCCCGATCAGCAGGATGATCCCGATCAGCGCGATCACGGTCAGCTCGTTGTGGGTGAGGAGCAGCGCGAGCAGGGCGCCCACCCCGGCCGACGGAAGTGTCGAGAGGATCGTGATCGGGTGGATGACGCTCTCATACAGAACGCCCAGAACGATGTAGACGGTCAGGAGGGCGGCGAGGATCAGGATCGGCTCGTTGGCGAGCGAGGCCTGGAACGCCTGCGCCGTCCCGGTGAAGCTGCCGCGGATCGCCGCGGGAAGCCCGATCGATGACCGCGCCCGCTGGATCGCGCTCACCGCGTCGCCGAGCGCCACCCCGGGCGGCAGGTTGAACGAGATCGTCACCGACGGGAACTGCCCCTGGTGGTTCACGGCGAGCGGCGCCGTCGACGGGGCGTCGTGCGCGAACGCGGAGAGCGGCACCAGGTTTCCGGAGCTCGCCCGCACGTAGATCGATTTCAGGCCCTCTGGGCTCTGCCAGAACCGCGGGGCCGCCTCCAGGATCACGTGGTACTGGTTGAGCGACGTGTACATCGTCGAGACCTGTCGCTGGCCGAAAGCGTCGTAGAGCGTGTTGTCGATCGCCTGGGGCGTGATTCCCAGCCGCGATGCCGTCGCGCGGTCGATGTCGACGGAGGTCTCGAGACCCTTGTCCTGCTGGTCGCTGTTGACGTCCGTGAGCTGCCGGACCTTCTTCAGGGCCGCGAGAGCCCGCGGCGCCCACTCGAAGAGCTGGCGGGAATCGTCCGCCTGGAGCGTGTACTGGTACCGGGCCGCCGAAGGGCGCCCGCCGACCCGGACGTCCTGGATCGGCTGCAGCACGAGGCGCGCGCCCGGCACGTGCGAGAGCTTTCCGCGGAGGCGGCCGATGACCTGATCGGCCGTCGCGTTCCGCCGCGACCGGTCTTTCAGGGAAATGAACATCCGCCCGGTATTCACCGTGCCGCCGCCGACGAACCCGTTCGCGCTCTCGACGGCCGGGTCGCGCATGACCGTGTCGACGAACTGCGCGAGCTTCTTCCGCATCGCCTGGAACGAGGTGTCCTGGTCCGCCTGGATCGATCCGACGATGCGGCCGGTGTCCTGCTGAGGGAAGAATCCCTTCGGGATCTTCGCGTAGAGGAAGACCGTCGCTCCCATCGTCGCGAGCGTGACCGCGAGCGTGAGCGGCTGATGCCGGAGAACCCACTGGAGCGACCTCTCGTAGCCGCGGTGAATCGCGTCGAAGCCCCGTTCGCTCGCGCGATAGAGGCGCCCGTGGCTCTCCTCCGCCTTCGGGCGGAGCAGCCGGCCGCACATCATCGCCGTCGTCGTCAGCGAGACGGCGAGCGACACGCCGATCGCGACCGACAGGGTCACCGCGAATTCCCGGAAGAGGCGGCCGATGATCCCGCCCATCAGCAGGATCGGGATGAACACGGCGACGAGGGAGATGGAGATCGACATCACCGTGAATCCGATCTCCCGGGCGCCCCGGAAGGCCGCTTCCATGGGCGCCAGGCCTTCCTCGAGGTGCCGGGTGATGTTCTCGAGGACGACGATCGCGTCGTCGACGACGAAGCCGGTCGCGACCGTCAGCGCCATCAGCGAGAGGTTGTCCAGGCTGTACCCGAGCAGGTACATCACCCCGAAGGTGCCGATGAGCGAGACCGGCACCGCGACGCTCGGGATCAGGGTCGACCGGGGGCTGCGGAGGAACACGAAGACCACCAGGATCACGAGGGCGATCGCGATCCCCAGGGTGATCTCGACGTCGCGGACGGACGCGCGGATCGTCTGGGTGGAATCGATGACGACGGAGAGCTTCACGCTCGGCGGAACGAGCGCCTGCAGGTGCGGCATGATCGCGCGGATCCGGTCGACGGTGTCGATGATGTTGGCGCCCGGCTGCTTGAAGATGATGATGATGATCGCGGGCCGCCCGTTCGACAGTCCTCCCGTGCGGATGTCCTGGACCGAATCGGTGACCGACGCGACCTGGGAGAGCCGGAGCGCGGCCCCGTTCTCGTAGTGGATCACGAGCGGGCGGTACTCGCTCGCCTTCAGCAGCTGGTCGCTCGTCGCGAGCGACCAGGAGCGCTCGGCGCTCGCGACCTCCCCTTTCGGGCGATTCGCGTTCGCCGAGACGAGCGCCGCGCGGACGTCCTCCAGCGAGAGGCCGTGCTGGTTGAGCTCCGCCGGATCGACGTCGACCCGGACCGCCGGCAGCGCGCCCCCGCCGACGATCACCTGGCCGACGCCCGGCACCTCCGAGAGGGTCTGCTGCAGGTTGGTCGACGCGAGGTCGTACATCCGGGCGCGATCCACGAGATCGGAGGTCAGCGAGAGGAGCAGGATGGGCGCATCGGCCGGGTTGATCTTCCGGTAAGAGGGATTGCTCGGCAGGTTCGCGGGGAGCTGGCCGCGCGCGGCGTTGATCGCCGCCTGGACGTCCCGCGCCGCGGCGTCGATCTGCCGGTCGAGATCGAACTGCAGCGTGATGTTCGTCGAGCCGAGCGTCGACGTCGACGTCATTTCGGTGATTCCCGCGATCCGGCCGAACTGGCGCTCGAGCGGGGTCGCCACCGACGACGCCATCGTGTCCGGCGAGGCGCCCGGGAGTCCCGCGTTGACGTTGATCGTCGGGAATTCGACCTGCGGCAGCGGAGAGACCGGAAGGAGCGTGTACGCGACGCCCCCGAAGAGCGCGACCGCGACCGTCAGCAGGGTCGTCGCGATCGGCCGGCGGAGGAACGGAGCGGAGAGTCCTCCCGACGGCCGGCCGGCCGGCGGGGGGTCGGGGGCGCTCACGCCCGCCCCTCCGGCTGCAGGCCGCCCGCGGCCGCGCGAGCGCTCCGCCCGCGCGCGACCCGCCGCGCGAGCCGGTCGAACGCGAGATACACGACGGGCGTCGTGTAGAGCGTCAGGAGCTGCGAGAAGATCAGCCCTCCGACGATCGCGACTCCGAGCGGTCGGCGAAGCTCCGCGCCGATTCCGGAGCCGAGCGCGAGAGGGACTCCTGCGAGCAGCGCCGCCATCGTCGTCATCAGGATCGGGCGGAACCGGAGCTTCGCGGCCTCGAAGATCGCCTCCTCCGGCTCCTTCTTTTCCTTGCGTTCGAGATCGAGGGCGAAATCGATCATCATGATCGCGTTCTTCTCGACGATCCCGATCAGGAGGACGATCCCGATCAGGGCGATGACCGAGAAATCCATCCCGCAGATCATCAGGGAGAGGAGCGCGCCGACCCCCGCGGAAGGCAGCGTCGAGAGGATCGTGACCGGGTGGATGTAGCTCTCGTAGAGCACGCCGAGGAGGATGTAGACCGTCACGAGCGCCGCGAGGATCAGGAGCGGCGTGTTCGTCAGGGACGAACGGAACGCGCGGGCGGTTCCCTGGAAGCTCGTCTGGATGCTCGCGGGAAGACCGACCTCCGCGCCCGCTCTTTCGATCGCCTTCACGGCGGCGCCGAGCGAGGCCCGCGGCGCGAGATTGAACGACACCGTCACGACGGGGAACTGTCCCTGGTGATTCACGGAAAGCGGGGCGCTTCCGGTCCGGATGGTCGTGAAGGCGGTCAGCGGAACGGCGCCGCCCGGCGCCGGGACGGCCGCCGCGGCCGACGCCCCGGCGCCGGGCGCC
>DASTIQ010000152.1 GCA_035717485.1 Thermoanaerobaculia bacterium
GTCGCCTGCGGAATCTCCGGCGCGATCCAGCACCTCGCCGGAATGGGGACTTCGAAGGTCATCGTCGCGATCAACAAGGATGCGGACGCGCCGATCTTCAAGGTGGCGACCTACGGCGTCGTCGCGGACCTCTTCCCGTTCGTCCCGGAGCTCGCGAAGGCGGTGCGGGCGATCAAGTCGGAGTGAAACGGTTCGCGGCGGTCGCCGTCATCCCGCTCGTTCTGGCCGCCTGCCGGAAACACGAAACCGTCACGGCGGGCGGCTCGCCCGTCGAGATCGACCGTTCGGGCAGGAACGTCACGATCCGAACGGCGGACGCGACGGCGACCGGCGGCCCTTCTGCGTCGCTGCCCGCCGGATTTCCGAAAGACGTGCCGACGTATCCGGGCGCACACGTCGCCGCGGCCGTCGAAACGGGAACTCACGACGCCCATGCCGCGACGTTCGAGACGAACGACTGGCCCGACGACGTCGCGAAGTTCTACGCCGGCAAGCTTTCCCGGTGGAAGACGACGGCAGACCTGAAATCGGAGGACGGACACACCCTGCTGCTCGTCGCTCCCGACGGGCGGAGTCTCACGCTGACGGCAAAGCGCGAAGCGCTGAATACGATCTTCACGATCACCGTGTCGCCCCGGTAACGACCGGCATCATCGCGCGGGCGCCGGAACTCGCTCGATCCCCGGATACCCGTCGAACGTGAAGGAAGGAGAGCGCTTCCCGCATCTCTTCGATCTGTTCATCGGCCGAGAGCGACCCGTGGCCGGCGTCGAACCAGCGCACGATCACGTCCTTCTTCGCCGTCCGAAGTCGATCGACGAGGGTTTCGATCTGCCGCGGGGGAGCGCGCCGGTCGTTCTTTCCCGCGAAGATCAGGAGCGGCGCGCGGATCGCGTCGGCATGCGCGAGCGGCGACCGCTCCCGGTAGAGCGCCGGCTTCTCGGCGGGGGTCCCGCCGAAGAGCATCACCGTCCAGCCGCGAAGGGCGGCGCGGGCGTCCTCGTACTGGAGCGCGAAATCGGCGATCGGGGCGCCGGCGATCCCGCCCGCCCAGAGATCCGGCTGGAACGCGAGCGCGCAGAGCGTCAGATATCCGCCGTAGGACCAGCCGGCGACGAAGACCTTTTTCCCGCGCGCCAACCCGCGGTCGAGCAGATATCGCCGTGCCCCTCGCAGGTCTTCGAGCTCGCGGACCATCGGGTCGCCGACGACGGAATTCGCCCAGGCACGGCCGAGTCCGGACGAACCGTGATAGTTCGGGGCGAGCACGACGAAGCCCTCGTCCAGATATGCCTGGATCGCGGGAGCGAAGGAATCGGTCGTCTCCGAATGCGGGCCGCCGTGCAGCCAGACGATCGCGGAGCCGTTCGGATGCGTGGGAACTCCGAGGAGCGCCGGCACGCGGCCGCCGTTCGCGCCGGCGAAGTCGACGGCGTGCATCGGCGTTCCCGGGGGCGCATCTTCGCTCGCGAGAATCGTCTGCTTCCGGCCCGTCGCCGGATCGATCTCGATGAGCCGCGGCGTGACGGCGGCGCTCTGGAACGACGCCCAGGCTTTTCCGTCGGGACGCGCCGCGCACTCGCCGATCGATCCCTCTCCGAGATCGAGCGGTGTCGGTCTTCCGCTTGCGAGGTCGAAGAGGAACAGCCGGTCGCGGCCGCCGGCATGCTGCTTGAGGAGAACCATCCGCGCATCGGGAGACCAGTCCTCGGCCGTGATCTCGCCGGTCAGATCGGCGGCGATCGGCGTGCGCTTTCCGGTCTGCGCGTCCCAGATCGCCGGACGGACGAATCCGGAAGCATCGCTCTGGACGAGGAGGCGTTCGTCGCCCGCCTTCGGCGACCAGCGCCCCGCCGTGACGCTGTTCCCTTCTCCATCCCAGAGCTCGGAGATGCGATGGCCGTCCGCGGCATCGAGAACCAGCGTCGCCCAGTGACGATCGTTCTTCCGCTCCGTTTCGACGAGCGAGAGATATCGGCCGTCGGCGGAGAGAGCCGGGCCGTAGGCCTCGTTCGTGGAGGGATAGAGAAGGACGGGCGCCGCGTTCTCTGCGCGACGTTCGAACCGAAATCCTTCCGGGCCGGACGACGCCGTGACCACGAAACGTTCGCCGCTGTCGAACGCGATGCCGGCGCTCGAGCCCGCCCACGGGGCCACGACTTCGATCCCGCCGCCCGAAAATGGCACGCGAACCCACCCTCCGACTTCGCTGCCGTTCGCGTCGCGCAGGTACCAGATCCATTTTCCGTCCGGTGAGATCGCCCCGGCGGTCTTCCCGGCCGGCGCGTCGGTGACGCGAACGCGCTTTCCGTTCTTCCGATCGAGCGTCCAGAGCTGGAAGGTGCCGCTCTCGTTCGACGTCAGCAGGATCCGGTCGGGTGCATCGGCAGCGAAAGCCACGAGCCCCTGTCGATGCAGTCGGTAGCGGGCTTCCCATGGTCCGCCGTCTGCGAGAGCGACCGCCGCCACGCAGGGAAGGAGCGCGAGAAGACGCGCCGGGAGCGGCATGCGACGAGGTTAGCACCGACGGGCCGTGGGGGCCGGCGACGGTAAACTATGATGCGCCAGACTCATGACCATCGCCGCTGGCACTCGACTCGGTCCGTACGAGGTCATCTCTCCGCTCGGCGCCGGTGGCATGGGGGAGGTCTATCGCGCGCGCGACTCGAAGCTCGGCCGTGACGTCGCGATCAAGGTCCTTCCCGCCGCTCTCTCTTCCGACCCGGAGCGCCTCGGGCGATTCGAGAGGGAAGCGCGCGTGCTGGCGTCGCTCAATCACGCGAACGTCGCGGCGATCTACGGCGTCGAGGACTCGACCGCCGTCAAGGCGCTCGTCCTCGAGCTCGTCGAAGGGCCGACGCTGCAGGATCGGATCGAGTCGGGACCGATTCCGGTCGACGAAGCGGTCGGGATCGCCCGTCAGATCGCGGAGGCGCTCGAAGCCGCGCACGAGAAAGGGATCGTCCACCGGGACCTGAAACCCGCCAACGTCAAAGTCAACCGCGAGGACCAGGTGAAAGTTCTCGACTTCGGGCTCGCGAAGGCGCTCGACCCGGCGGCGTCGGGATTGACTTCATCGCCCGACCTGACGCATTCGCCGACGCTCTCGATGGGAACCCGGGACGGAATGATCCTCGGCACCGCGCCGTACATGTCTCCGGAGCAGGCCCGGGGAAAGCCCGCCGACAAACGCGCGGATATCTGGGCGTTCGGCGTCGTGTTGTGGGAGATGCTGACAGGCCGGCGACTCTTCGCCGGCGAAACGGTTTCGGACACGCTCGCGGAAGTGCTCAAGACCGAAATCGACTTCGGAGCCCTGCCTCCGGCGACGCCGGCACGCCTGCGCGAAGTGCTGGCGCGCTGCCTCGAACGAAATTCCCGGAACCGCCTGCACGACATCGCGGACGCGCGCATCGTTCTCGACGAGATCGCGCGCGCTCCGGCGGCGGAGCCGGTCGCAGCGGCTGCGACCGGGGCCGCGTCCAGTGCGAGAATCGCGTGGATCCTCGCGGCGATCCTCGCGGTCGTCGCCGGGTTCTTCGCCTGGAAATGGCTCGCTTCGCCCGCGCCGCAGCGGGTACCGGGGACGGCGTTCACGCTCTCGCTCCCGCAGGGCGTGCGGGTTCCTCAATCCGAGGCCCCGGTCGTCGCGCTCTCCGAGGACGGTCGGACGGCGGTTTTCGTCGGAGCCGACGAGGCGGGACAGCGACTCTATCGGCGGTTCATGAACCGCGTCGACATCGTCCCGATCCCCGGGACCGAGGGCGGCTCCGACCCGGTCATCTCTCCCGACGGAAAGCTCGTCGCGTTCGTCGCCGACAACAAGCTGAAGACGATTCCTCTCTCCGGAGGCAACGCGACGGCGCTCGCGGACTCTCCCGCGGACCGGGGAATTGCGTGGGGGCCCGGCGGGCGGATTTTCTACTCACCGAGCTTCGACACCGGGCTGATGGAGGTCTCGGCGGCAGGCGGCCCGTCGCGCGCCGCCACGAAGCCCGATCCGAAGCGCGACGAGCGCTCCCATCGATGGCCGCAGGTCCTTCCCGGCGGGCGGACGGTGATCGTCGGTGTCGGTCTTCTCGCGAGCCCCGGCAACTACGACGTCTCGCCCGTCGCGGCCGTCGATCTCGCGACGGGGCGGGAGAAAGTCCTCGTCAAAGCGGCACGGATGGCGCGTTTCGTGCCGCCGGATCACCTGATTTTCCAGCGGGAGAAGAAGCTCTATTCCGTCCGTTTCGATCCGAAGTCCCTGTCGATCCTCTCGACCCCCGTCGTCGTGCGATCCGGGGTCGCCGGAGAGGTGAGCAGCGGAGCCGGATACTTTTCGATCTCGGCGGACGGGACGCTCATCGACATCGCGGCGAGCTCCCTCGACGAGGGATCCGAAATCGTCCTGGTCTCGCGGGACGGCAAGGCCACGGGGCTGCCGCTTCCGGCGCGCCCGTATCACTACCCGCGATTCAGCCCCGACGGAAAGCGGATCGCGTTCTCCGCGGGGTCCGGGCCCGAGGCGTCCTTTCTTGGCACGGACGACGACATCTGGACGTACGACCCGTCGACGCAGAGCCTGAACCGGCTCACGTTCGAAAGTCACGACCTCCTGCCGATCTGGTCTCCCGACGGCCGCTGGATCGCGTATACGTGCTCGGGAGGTCCCGTTCCGGGGGTTCTGCGCAAGCCTTCGGACGGCAACGGCCCGGCTCAGCCGATCTGGCAGACCAGCAATCCCATGGTGGCCAACGATTGGACGAAGAACGGAGAAAGCCTGATCATTTCGAGCGTCGCCCTGAAGTTCGGTCTCTGGCGCGCGCCGATCTCCGGGAAGCCGAAGCCGGAGCCGCTCTTCTCCGGGGGCGATGCGGAGCAGGTCTGGGGCGCGAGGCTCTCGCCCGACGGACGATTCCTCGCCTACACGTCGTTCGGGTCGGGCAGCAACGTCGTTTTCGTCCAGACGTTTCCCCCCGGCGCCGGCAAGTGGCAAATTTCGCCCGACGGAGGAGCGATGCCCGTCTGGGGAGAGGACGGACACGAGATCTTCTACGTTCAGGGGGACCGGGTGATGGCCGTGGAGGTTCGGAACGGACCCTCCTTCCAGGTCGGGCCGCCCCGTCCGCTGTTTTCCGGACCGTTCAACCTGCGGACGGCTCCGCTGACGAACTACGACGTCTCGCCCGACGGGCGCACCTTCCTCATGGTTCGACCGGCGGGAAACGCGGGCATCGTCCGTCAGTTGCGCGTCCTGCTTCATTTCGATCCCGCCGCCGCGGAGACCGATGGGAATTGATCGTCCGCCCCGCACGGCGTTTTCCGGCTCGCAATCGCGGCGTGGGCGGCGGAAAAGGGTCGTCCGATGACCCTGTCGGCAGGGACGAGGCTCGGGCCGTATGAAATCCTGTCCCCGCTCGGCGCGGGAGGGATGGGCGAGGTCTACAAGGCGAAAGACACGCGTCTCGACCGCGACGTCGCCGTCAAGGTCCTTCCCGCTCATCTTTCCGACAATGTCGAGTTCCGCCAGCGATTCGAGCGCGAGGCGAAGGCGATCTCCCAGCTCTCCCACCCGCACGTCTGCGCGCTCTACGACGTCGGCCGGCAGGAGGGCGTCGAATACCTGGTCATGGAGCTCCTCGAGGGGCAGACGCTCGCCGACCGCCTCGAACGCGGGGCGCTCCCTCTCGATCAGACCCTGAAGGTCGGAGTCGAGATCGCCGACGCACTCGACAAGGCGCACAAACGCGGAATCGTCCATCGGGATCTCAAGCCCGGCAACGTGATGCTCACGAAGTCGGGAGTGAAGCTCCTCGATTTCGGCCTCGCGAAGAGCTTCGTGGCGGAGCGCGCGGAAGGGATCACGTCCCTGCCGACGGAACCGCCGCGGCCCCTCACCGAGAAGGGCACGATCATGGGGACGTTCCAGTACATGGCGCCCGAGCAGCTCGAGGGGAAGGAGGCGGACGCCCGCTCCGACATCTTCGCGCTCGGATGCGTGCTGTACGAGATGACTTCCGGGAGGAAGGCGTTCTCGGGCTCGAGCCGCGCGAGCATGATCGCGGCGATCCTCGAGCGGGAGCCGCCGCCGATCTCCTCGATCCAGCCGATGACGCCGCCGGCGCTCGAGCGGGTCGTGAAGGCGTGCCTCGCGAAGGATCCCGACGACCGGTGGCAGAGCGCGCACGACGTCAAGAGCGAGCTCGCATGGATCGCCGAAGCCGGGTCGCAGGCCGGGGCGCCCGCGGCGGTCGTCTCTCGCCGGCGGAGCCGGGAGCGGACGGCGTGGGCCGCGTTCGCGGTTTCCGCCGCCGCCGCCCTGTTCCTTCTGTTCCTCCGGCTTCGGGCGGGGGGCGCGCCGGCCCCCGTTCTTCGCGCGTCGCTGAACGCTCCGGAACGGGCCGAGTTCCTTCTCTACAACGATCCCAGCGGCCCGCCCGCGATCTCCCCGGACGGGAAGTCGATCGCGTTCGTCGCCTCTCTCGACGGCAAGTTCCAGATCTGGAGCCGTTCCCTCGATTCCGTGGATGCCCGTCCTCTGGCCGGCGTCGAGCAGGCGTCGTATCCGTTCTGG
>DASTIQ010000153.1 GCA_035717485.1 Thermoanaerobaculia bacterium
GTCACCGGCGAGCTCGTGCACGTCGTGCCCGAGCAGTTCACTTCCTTCACCGTGACGTCGACGTTCTGCGGGAACGTCGTGTCCGGGCCCTGGGCATTGGCCGGGGGGGTGATCGCGATGATCTGGGTCGGCGACACGGAAACGACCTGGGCCTCCAGCGTCCCGCCGAAGAACACCTGGACGGGAGCGGAGAATCCGCTGCCGACGATCGTCACTCGCGTTCCCCCGATCTTCGTCCCGGAGGCCGGCAGGATGGCCGTGACGATGGGCTGATTGTCGCTCGTGTACGTGAAGCAGCTCGCGGAAGCGAGCGTCTGGCCGTTGAGCAGGACGTCCACCTCGACCGGTGTGGCCGGAAGTCCGGCCAGCTCGGGGAAGGCGGGCGTGGTGACGCTGATCTGCGAGTCGGTGAGCGCCGTGATGATCCCCTGGTGGACGACGCCGCCGGAGCGGAAGAACACCCGGACGTTCGACGTGTTCGTCCCGAAGCCGCCGCCGCTGATCGTGATCGGCGTGCCGCCGGAGACGGGGCCCGTGTGCGGGCTCGCGCAGACCGAGATGAAGGGGCCGGTCGGAACGCCGTTCGACTGGAAGTTCACCGACGTCGTACCGGTCGCCGACTTGGCGCCGACGGTGACCCTGCCGGTGATGGTGGCCGGACCGACGGTATTGCTGCAGATCGCCGTGGTCGTCGCGCCGTTGGTCGTCACGAGCGAGATCGTCTGGAGTCCGTTCTGGGCGAACGTGCCGAACGTGGAAGAGAGCGTGACCGAGGTTCCCGACGGCACCGGGGCGCCGTTCTGGGTGGCGTTGACCGTCACCAGGGAGCAGTTCCCCTGGATGGGATTCGTCGGATTCGCCACGAGGGTGATGGCCAGCCCGTTCGTCCCCGGTCCCGGAGGAGGCGTGCTCGTCGGCCCCGGGCTGTCCGCCGAGCAGCCGGCCATGAGCCCGGCGGCGGCGATCGCCGCGAGGGCCACGATTCGGTTCAACGTCAGACGCATGGGCGCCTCCTTGGGTTTGGGGATGTTCGCGTTGCGCATTCGCATCCTTCTAGGCCGCGCTGTACAGGACGAAGATGTCGAGGGTCGCCGGGTCGCTCTTGACCCGCGTCCCCGCGACCGTTTCGCCGTAGAAGGTGACCGTGATGCCCAGATGGATCGTCGGCTGGCCCGTCTGCGTGTCGATCCCGCCGTTGAACGGGAGGAGCTGGTCGAACGGAGACGCCTGGACCGCCGAGGGCTCGATCACCGGATAGTTGTTGAGGGTGAGCGATCCGCCGAGCGGAATCGTGCCGCCGACCGCGAACGTCTCGTCCGGAGGCACCTTCGTCCCCCCGTCGAGCCGCGTGTAGTGAACGACGTAGCTCTGGAGCTCGATCGTCTGGAACCCCTGGGGATCGGTCACGGCCGGGCTCTTGGCATGGCTCGTCACGACCATGCTCGAGAGCTGGAGAGGCGCGCCGGTCGCGATGTTGAACGACAGCGCCTGCGGGGTGCCCGTCACCAGATTCGTCGTCATGTAGACCGGCGATTCGGTCTCTCCCTGTTTGTTCGTGCAGCCGGCCGCCAGCGGCAGCAGGGCGGCGGCGAGGAGCAGGGCTCGGGACATCGTTCGTTTCATCGTGAGCTCCCTCAGTGAATGATCCGCGGCGTGATGAAGATCAGGAGCTCGTCGTGGTTCTCGAGCTTCTGCTTCGTTCGGAACAGGTTGCCGATGATCGGGATCTTCCCGAGACCCGGCACGTAGTTGTAACTGTCGTTGTCGTTCATCTGGAAGATGCCGCCGATGACGGCCGTTCCGCCGTCCTTCACGATGATCTTCGTCCGCGCCTGCCGGATCGAGAGCGGGACGTTGCCGCCGCCCTGGATCTGGACGCCGGGCGCCGGCTCGCGCTTCTGGATGTTGACCTGCATCAGGATCGTCCCTTCCGCGGTGATCTGGGGCGTGACCTGCAGCTGCAGAGTGGCGTCGACGTACAGGACCGACGTCGTGTTGTTGACGGTGGTCTGGACGGGAATCTGGAGGCCCGTCTGGATCGACGCGGACTCGTTCGTCATCGCCGCGACCCGGGGCGACGAGATGATCTTGACGAGACCCTGGTTCTCGGCGGCGTTCAACGCGATGTCGAGGTTGAACGTGTCGAGGACGTTGCCCAGCCGCAGCGCGAGTCCGGTCGTCGAGGGCTGCGCGGCGCCGTTCGGGCGCGTGAACACGGTGCCCGCGAGGTTCCCGTTGTTCGGGAAGATCAGGTTCGTCGTGTTTCCGTGGGCGGCGTCGGCGACTCCGGAGAAGCCCCAGTTCACGCCGAGGGTGTGGCCGAACGTCTTCGTCGTTTCGACGATGCGCGATTCGATGATCACCTGCTCCGTCGGCCGGTCCAGGTTCTCGAGGAGCTGCAGGACCGTCGGCATGTAGTCCTGGATCTCGCGGATGATGAGCGTGTTCGTCCGCTCGTCGACGATCACGTCGCCGCGGGGCGACATGACCCGCTTCAGGGTTCCCGCCGCCTGCCCGACGTTGGCGTACGAGAGCCGCTTGATGACGGTCTTCGTCGGAAGCGAGGCCTGGCGGGCCGCGTCGAGCGCGGCGCGCTGCTGCTCCTCGTTCTGGAGCTTGCCGGTCGTCGCGATCCGCATCACGTTGTTCTCGATGATGTAGCCGAGATTGTTCTGCTTGAGGATGAGCTCGAGCGCCTGGTCCCAGGGAACGTTGTCGAGCTTCACCGTCGCCTGGCCGCGGACGTCGGGGTCGATGACGATGTTCAGGCCGGTCAGCTCGGAGATCGTCCGGAAAACGTCCTTGATGTCCGCGTCCTTCAGGTCGAGCGAGATCGGTTCGCCGGTGTACTGCGTCTCGCCGCCGCCGACGGTTCGCGACTTGTAGGTGTTGGCGAGCTCCTGCCGATCGGTCGGCTTCTGCTGCGCGTCGAGCATGACTTCCGCGGACTCGAAGAGCGGATCTTCGGACGCCCGGGCGGCCTTCGCCGGCGGAGGAGCAGCGGCGGCGACGGGCTCGGCCGCTTTCGGCCGCGGCATTTTCCTGGCCTCGAGGATGCCGTGAGCGCGCTTCCCGGCCGGGATCGAATCGACCGCCGGGCCGGTCGCATAGCGCGCGAGGGACGTGTCGTTGGGATCGGCCGGCTTCGGCGCGTCCTTCGCGGGCGCCGCCGGATGCACCGGCCGCTCGGCGGAGGCGACCTTCACCGGCTCCTTCGGGAGCTCGATCGTCTTCACCGCGGGCGATTCCGCGGCCACCGCGGCCTGGGTCGGAGCGGGTTCCCGCGAAGCCGGAGTCGTCGACGGCTCTGCCGGGGCCGCCGCGACGGTCGTCCGGGAAACGGGCGAGGGAGCCGGCGCCGAGGGAGCCGGGGCCGCGGCCGCGACGGCGTCGCCGAGGTGCACGAGGAGCCGCTCGCCGTCCCGTTCCGTCCGATACGGGCGGGAGCGGTCGAGGTCGATCACGACGCGCGCGACCTTCGGGGCGGTTCGGTACTGGGAGATCCGGGCGCGAAGCACCGGGCCCGTTCCGGGGACGACGCGCTGGCGCACTTCACTCTTCACGCCGGCGACGTCGAGGACGATGCGCGGCGGATTCTGGAGGGCGAAGTCCTGCACTTCCAGGGCGCCGTCGCCGAGAATCGAGACGATCGCGGAAGTGGCGTCGCCGGAAATGTCGACGCGCTCGAGCGCCCGGGCGGCTTCCCCGCGCGGAACGTTGGCGGGGGTCGCGGGAG
>DASTIQ010000154.1 GCA_035717485.1 Thermoanaerobaculia bacterium
CTGGATGCGATCCAGGAGCTCGAGGTAGCTGTGCTGCGCGCCCTTCGCTTCCTCGGGTGAACTGACGGACTCCCCCAGGAGGTCGAGGCTCACGGTCAGATTCGCGGCGTTCAGGTCCTTGAGGACCGCGATGGCGGTATCAACGGTTTCACCCGCGACGAACCGGGACGCGAACTTCTGCGCCAGGCGGCTGGACCGGACGAAGCGGAATACCTGCGGTTGCTCGCTGAGCCAGAGAAGGCCGGCGCGCAGCATCGTCGTGTAGATCCTTTAGATGATCAGGAGTAGAATTTGCCGCCGCTCCGCGCGAGGTCTTTCAGCGCGTCGCAGGGCGTGAATCGCATGCCCAACCGTTCGGTCAGGCGCTCGAGGTCGTGGACGATCCGCGCGGCGCCGAGATCGTCGGCATAGCGGAGCGGGCCGCCGCGGAAAGGCGGGAAGCCGAACCCGTAGATCGCCGCGATGTCCCCGTCGCGGGGCGAGCGGACGACGCCTTCGGAGAAGGCCCGCGCGGCCTCGTTCACCATGGACAGCGTCAGTCGCTGCACGATCTCGGCGGCTCGAGGGCCGCCGTTGGGGTGAACGCCGGCGAGCGTATACACGCTCTCGTCCACGCCGGCCTTCTTGCCCTTCTCGTACTTGTAGAAGCCCTTGCTCGACTTGCGGCCCAGCCGCCGGTCTTTGATGAAGGCCTCGAGCACCGGAACCGGCTTCATGCGCTCGCCGAACGCCTTGAAGAGCACTTCGGATGCGTGCACGGCCACGTCGAGGCCGACTTCGTCCAGCAGGGTCAGGGGTCCCACGGGGAAGCCGAACTGCACGAGCGCCCGGTCGATTTCGTCGATGCCGGTCCCGCCCAGCAGCACGTACGCCGCCTCGCACATGTAGGGGGCCAGGATCCGGTTCACCCAGAAGCCCGGGCTGTCTTTCACGACGACGGGCGTCTTTCCCATCCGCCGCCCGAACGCCACGGCGGTGCTCACGGTGCCCGGCGCCGTGGCTTTCCCGGGGATGATTTCCAGAAGGGGCATCCGCGGGACGGGCGAGAAGAAATGCATGCCGATCACCTGGCCAGGTCTGCTCGAGGCCGAGGCGATGTCGGAGATGGGGATGGTCGAGGTGTTGGTCGCGAAGACGGCGGAGGGCTGGATCGCGGCTTCGACTTCCTTCAGTACCTGCTGCTTGACCTTGAGATCCTCGAATACGGCCTCGATCACGAGCTCGGCGCGACCAAACCCGGTAAACGCCGCATCTCCGGACACGAGCGCGAGGAGTCTGATGCGGTCGAATCTGGTGATCCGGCGTCTCTTGTAGTGGTCCTCGATGACACTGCGCGCCGCGGCCACGCCCTTGGAGACGTGTCCAAGGTCCGCGTCCTTCAGCCGGGCATCCACACCAGCCTGGACCACGGCCGTACCGGCGATCCCTGAACCCATGAATCCCGATCCGACGACACCCAGGCGCCGCACTTCGACCGGTGGCGGGGGATTCTCTTGCCCCAAGTCCTTCTTGAGCGCCGAATCCGCGAAGAAAATCTGGACGAGCTTGCGCGAGACGTCGGTCACGGCGAGCCGGCCGAACCCTCTGGCTTCATGCGCGAGTCCCGCGGTCATCCCGTGCTTGAGGCCGAACTCGACGGCGTCGAGCGCCGCGAGGGGCGCCGGGTAATTCCCGTGCGTCTCCTTCTCGACGCTCTTTCGTGCCAGGTTGAACACGAGCATCCGCCCGAGCGGATTGCCGTCGAGCAGGAAGCCCATCAGGCCTCCCGGACGGCGCCGGTGGGGACGCCAGCCACCTGCCAGTTTCTTCGCGATCTCCAGCGTCTGCCGCCTGAGGATGGATTGCGGCACCATCTCGTCGATGATGCCCACCTGGAGCGCCTTCCTGGCGGGGACCGTCTTGCCGGCAAGGATGATGTCGAGGGCAGCGCGAACACCGATGAGCCGCGGAAGCCGCTGGCAACCGCCGGCGCCGGGGAGAATGCCGAGTTTGATCTCAGGAAGCCCGATCGACGTCTTGGGATGATCGGTGGCGACGCGGTAGGTGCAGCAGAGTGAGAACTCGAGGCCGCCTCCCAGACAGGCGCCGTGAATGCCGACGACCACCGGCTTGGGGAAGTCCGCGATCTTGCCGAGCATCGCCTGACCATCGGCCGAGAGCTGCTCGGCTTCCGAAGCGGTCTGCAACTTCACGAATTCTTCGATGTCGGCGCCCGCGATGAAGTTGTCGCGCTTGCCCGAGAGGAACGCGACCGCCTTCACCCGCTCGTCGGCTTTGATGGTGTCGAACGCCCGGATCACTTCCTGCTTCACCGGCGCCGAGATGACGTTCACCGACGACCCGGGCGTGTCGAAGGTGACGATCGCGATGCCGTCGGCGATCTCCCAGGTCAGCGCCGGACCGGCCATCA
>DASTIQ010000155.1 GCA_035717485.1 Thermoanaerobaculia bacterium
TCGGGGCGCGCCTCTTCCCGGTACTGGAGGGAGAGCTCCGCGACCGTGCGGCCGTGTCGAACGGGCACGCGCCTCCACCCGACGAAGGAGGTGAATTCGGGGGCCTGCGGCTCCCCTTCGACGGCACCCCCGATCGGGTTCGGGCGGTCGCAGACGACGACGCGCGTCCCGGCGCGGGCGGCCGCGTCGATCGCGAGGCAAACGGTCCAGACGAACGTGTAGTAGCGCGCGCCGACGTCCTGCAGGTCGCAGACGAGGACATCGACGCCGTCGAAATCGGCGGGAGCCGGGGCGAGGGACGCGAAGGTCGAGCCGTACAGGGAACGGACCGGGAGGTCCGTCGGCGCATGCGCGGCGTCGCGCACGGACGCCATGTCCTGGGCGCTGCCGTCGATCCCGTGCTCCGGCCCGAAGAGGCGCACCAGCCGGCATCCCGGGATCCGGCGCAGGACCTCCCAGGACGCCTCGCCCGCCGAATTCACCCCCGCGGGATGCGAAAGGAGAGCGACGCGCGCGCCCTCGACCGCGGCCGGATCCGTTTCCAGCGCATCGATCCCGAAGCAGAACACCGGCGGATCTTAACCCCCGTCGCCGGAACGACGCTCGCGGAGCTCGGATCGTTCCGGCTCCCGCATCGCGAACCTCCTCCACTCGGTTACTCGCGGAGACTTTTCGCGATGCGGCCTTTCGCGGCTCGGGCTGACGCCCTCGACCGCTTCGGCGCCCGGCAGGGGCGAATGAGAGCCCAGGGTAGTCGCCTTCGCGACGCTCGCGGAGCTCGGATCGCCAATGCTCCCCGTCGAGGGCCGATGCCGGGCCCCAGGTCCCGTCGCCGCATCCCGGCCGTGTCCTCAGGACTTCGGGAACGGTCGCGAAACGTGAAATGAACTCCGCCCCTCGTTTTTCGTATCCTCGGGCATGCCCATCGTTCGCGACTGGATCGCGATGGCGAAGGAAACGGCTCGCTCGCTGCGCCGTGACGAGCTCGTCGGGCTGTACTCCCGCGAGTGGAAGTCCGCCCGGCAGCAGCTCGTCTCCGAGCATCGCGAAGAGATCGAAAGCACCCGGAACGGCCTGAAGCGCTTCGTGCGGATCGTCAACGCCATCGCCTTCGGGCTCGTCAAGCGGCTCGCGCCGCCCCGCCGTCTCGTGTTCGCGATCGCGGGACTGTTCCTCCTGGGCGCCCTGATCCAGGGAATCCAGATGTCCTCCGGGCACCGCGCCGAGGTGGACTACTGGCGCCTCGCGTCGAACACGGTCGACTTCCTCCTCGCGGCGTTCCTCCTGATGGCGTTCCTCCTCGCGATGGAGCTCGTCGACAAGCTCCAGTTCCGCGACGAGCTCGTGCTGGCGCGGGAGCTCCAGCGCGACCTGCTGCCGAAGGAGGTGCCCGAATTCCCCGGCTTCCAGATCTCGGCGTGGAACCGGATCGCGAACATGGTCGGCGGCGACCTCTATGATCTCGCTCCGCTTCCGGACGGAAGGCTCGCGATCCTCTTCGGAGACGCGTCGGGACACGGCATGGCGGCGGGCCTCGTGATGGCGGTCGCGCACGCCGCCTTCCGGACGCAGCTCGATGCCGATCCCTCCCCCGCCGCCCTGGTCGGCGCGCTCAACCGGACGCTCTGCCGGACGGGCGGCGCCCGCTCCTTCTTCTCGTGCGTCTACGTGATGCTCTCGCCCGACGGCGCGTTCTCCGCGACGGTCGCGGGTCATCCGCCGCTCCTCCTGACCGATGCGGAGGGATCCGTCCGCCGCGAGGTCGGGGAAGGCGCCTATCCCCTCGGGATCAAGGGAGGGCTCGCGTGGCCGGCGATGACCGCCACGATCGGGCCGGGCGAGGTCCTCGTCTTCTGTTCCGACGGTCTCGCCGAGGCGAGGAACGGCGACGGAGAGGACTTCGGAGACGCGCGGATCGCGTCGATCGTCCGATCCCACGCGTGGCGCGCGGCCTCGGACGTCGTCGAGGCGCTCGCGACGGAGGTCGTCCGGTTCTGCGGCCGCGCCGTTCCCGAAGACGACGTCTCGATCCTCGTGGTCAAACGGGACGCGGCGACGGCCGCGTAGGACGCCTCAGCGCGCGTCGAAGAGGCCCCGCCAGAGGAGCTCGAGCCGCGCCGCATCCGCCGATCCCTCGGGAGGCGACCAGGAGGCGAGATCCGCTTCCGGAGGGGGAGCGTAAGGGCCCGCCTTCGTCTCGAAGAAGACGCTCCCCGGCGAGAGCGCGACGAGCGTATGCCATGCCTCCGGAGGAAAATCGGCGCCGATCGTCTCGCCTCCCGCCTCGAGCGCGCGGCGTTCGAGCACGGAGCCCGCATCGTCGAAGAAGAGGATGCCGATCCGCCCCGCGACGACGAGAGCCGTCTCGCTCTTCGGAGGGTGGAGGTGGCGGTGAGGACGCACGTAGGTTCCGGGTTCCATCCCGTTCAACAGGCGATGCACGGGGTCCTCCATCGCGTGGAGGTTCCGGTTCTTCCGGCGCCGCGGCGAAGAGGCCGCCTCGCGGGAAACGGTCCGGATCGTCTCGCGCGTGATCCACGCCGGAGCGCGCGGCGGCCCGTTCATCGGGGCGCGCCGCCGCCGATCGGACGTCCCGGCGGAGCCTCGGGAGCCGGGCGGCGCCGCGCCCGCACGTCGGGCCGGTCGAGGAATTCGGCGAGATCGCGGCGCGCGAGGAGCCGGTGCGCGCGCGCCGAGGGGTCCCCGCCGCGCGTCACGGCGAGCCGCGCGCGAAGATCCGAGAGAGCCGCCGTCGCCTCGGCGCGGACCTCGGGCGACGCCCGGTCGTCCGCCGCGAGATCCATCAGCCGGTCGAGCACGACTCTCTGCGCGACCCTCCGGAGCGCCGCGAGCCGCGGAGAGCCGTCGGGAGGGGCGCCCCAGGTGGCGGAAACGAGGCGATGAAGGACCTCGTCGAACGTCGGCGCGCCGGGCTCGCGGTCCAGCGTGAGGCGCGCCGCGCGGTCGCGTTCGAGGAGCGGAGCGACGACGAGCCCCGCGAGCGTTCGCGCGGCGGTCAGGGGGCTGAACGTGTCGCCCGCGTCGGAGGGAAATCGCTCGCGCGTCGGGTTCTCCCCCTGCGGCGCCGCCACGAGAGCGGCGGCGATGCGATCCGGAATGTCGAGGTTCTCCGGACGGAGCGCTTCGATCAGCAGCCGCAGCGCTTCCTTCTGCTGCGCGGCGCCCACCCAGGCCGTCGGCTCCTGCCCGTCGCCCGCGAGCGCGTTCGTCTGGAACTGTCCGCCGACGAACTGCTGGGCGGCGCGGATCGCGAAGCGATGGTAGAGGTATGCGAGCGAGAATCGCTTCTGGAGATCGTAGACCGGTTCCCCCGGCGAGAGCTGGGCCACGCCGAAACGGTCGAGGATCACGCGGCGCACGCGGAGCGTCGTGTCGAGCCACGCGACCGGATCCTTGCCCCAGTCGTACTCGGCCCAGCGCGGGTCGCTCTCGAGGGGATAAACGTTGCCGAGCGCATAGCCCTCCCGCACGATCCCCTCGAGGCGCTCCCGGCTCCCGTCGGACGAATATCCCCAGCGGATCATGAGCCGGTCGTACGATCCGACGTCGTTCGGATACGCATCGGAGAAGTCGAGGCGGCCCTCCTTCAGCTCGACGTGCGGCGCGAGGTAGTCCATCACCGAGCCCCAGCCGAAAGTGGTCGCCGCCCAGTCGTGCATCAGACCGAGCGTGTGGCCCACCTCGTGCGCGACGAGGTAACGGAGGCGTTGGAGGACGAGGGTTTCGTCGGCGATGCCGGGATCGCCCTCGGACGCGAGCCAGGCCAGGTCCGGCGCGTCGCCCGCCCGGCAGGCGAGCGGCGACGGCAATTCCTTCGGCTCGCGGAAGTTCTTCCACATGCGGTCCGTCGTCCGCCGGCGATGGGAATCGATGCGCGCGACCCCGTGGACGATCTCGCCCGTGCGAGGGTCGACCTGGATCTCGCCGAACGACCAGCTGCGCTCCGCGCGGTCGATCCACTCGATCCCCGAGTAGCGCGCGTCGAGGAAGGTCGCGCCCTCGGGGAGGTCCTTCAGGACGAGAGCGCCCGGGAGTCCCGCCTCCGCGAACGCGTGGTTCCACCAGAGCGCCGCCTCCTTCATCGCGGAGCGCTCCGGCTCGGGGATCCCGCGGTCCAGATAATACACGATCGGGTGCTCCGCATCGACGCGCCAGCGGCACGCGAGGTAGCGCTCGAGCGGCTCCGAGAACGGCGCCGTATGGTCGCGGTAGAAGAGAGGGATGAAGCCGATCCGCGGATCGAGCCGCCGCGGCGTGTATCCGGGCTCGGGCAGTTTCAGGAACGTGTGGTGGACGCGAAGCGTCATCGTCTTGCCGTCCGGGAGCACCGAAGCGATCGCGGCGGGAGGATCGTCGGAAACGACGGTGACCTGGGCTTCGATCTCCGTGTTCCGCGGAAAGGCGCCCGCGCGCTCGAGGCTCAGGACCGAGCGGGCGGGATCGGCGCGCCACTCCCCCTGTTTCGCGCGCTTGAGGAGGGGGGCGATTCCCGTGTCCCGGACGAGGAGGTCGGTGGCGTCGGCGAGGACCGTCTCGCCGGTCTCCGCGACGATCGGGAGCGCCGCCAGGATCGACGTCGGGAACGACTCCGCGACGACGCGCCGCTGTTCCGGGTCGGCGCTCTCCCCGCGATTCTCCGTCTGCTGCTGGACGAGGAGGGCGCGCGGGCCGATCCGCTCGAAATGGCACAGGCCGAGAGAGCCGATCTCGCCGCGGTCGATCGTCGGATCGACGAGCCCCGCCCCCGAGGCGAGCCCGGCGCCGTACAGGAAGTCGTCGTTCCAGCGCGAGATCTCGACGAGCAGGACCCCCCGCCGGGCATCCCAGTAGAACGGGAGGAAACCGTCCCGGCGCGTCAGCCCCCCCGCGCGATCGGCGATCGAGGGAAGAGGCTCGATCTTCTCCGCGGCTCCGGCCGCGCCGGAGAGAGACAGGAGGAGGCCGATGAGCACCGTGGAAATGCGCGAGCGGCGGGTCGTCATGCGCGGGATTTAATCACGCCGTCCGCCGGCCTTCCGCGCCCGGTAAGATCCGTCGGTGCCCGACGCGTTCCGCCCGCCGATCTGGCTCCGCAACACGCACCTGCAACTCGCGGGCGGCGCGCTCCTTCGGCGGCGGCGCCGGATCGCGTATCGGCGGGAATCTCTCCCGACTCCCGACGGCGACGAGCTCCTCCTCGATCATGTCGGAGAGGGGGCGCCGGGGACGCCGAGGCTCCTCCTGCTCCACGGGCTCGAAGGAAGCTCCTACTCGTCGTACGCGCAGGGTCTCGTTTCCCTCGCCGCGGCTCGCGGCTGGAATGCGACGGTCCTGAACTTCCGCTCGTGCGCGCGCGATCCGGAACGACTCGCCCGCCGCATTCCGAACCGCACGGCCCGCCTCTATCACTCGGGCGAGACGGGCGACCTCGGCTTCGTCGTGCGAACCCTCGCCGGCCGGGAACCCGCCGCCCCGATCGTCGCGGCGGGGGCGTCGATCGGAGGGAACGTCCTGCTCAAGTGGCTCGGCGAAGGGGGCGCCGGCGTGCGCGCCGCGGCGGCGATCTCCGTTCCCTACGACCTGCTGGCCTGCGCGCGGCATCTCGAACGCGGCCTCGGTCCGCTCTACACCGGCGTCTTCCTGCGCAGCCTTCGCCCGAAGGCGCTGGCCGTCGGGACGCGATTTCCCGAGGCCGCCGCGCGCATCGACGCCGCGCGCATCGCGCGCGCCCGAACGTTCTTCGAATTCGACGACGCGGCGACCGCGCCGCTGCACGGATTCGCGGGCGCGGAGGACTACTACGCGCGATCGAGCTCCCTCGCATTCCTTCCCCGGATCTCGGTTCCGACCCTCTGCGTGACCGCGAAGAACGACCCGTTCCTTCCGGAGGAGGCGGTCGAGCGGGCGCGGGCGGCGGCGTCTTCCGCGATCGATTTCCGCGTGACCGAATCGGGAAGCCATCTCGGGTTCCCGAAAGGACCCCCGTGGGCGCTCCGATCCTGGGCCGAAACCGCCGTGGTGGAGTGGCTCGAGGAACGGATTGGCTGAGCGGCGCGCCCCCGCCGCCCGCCGTCTCGCGTTCCTCGGCCGGCTGGGCGACGCCGCGCGGGGACTCGTCTACGTCGCGATGGGGTTCCTCGCGGCGCGCGCCGCGCTCGCCACCCGCGCCGGATCGGCCGCCGGCCCGGACGAAGCGCTGCGGTGGGTGATCCGCGAGCCGCACGGGCCGCTGGTCGTGGCACTCGTCGCCGGCGGCCTCTTCGCCGACGCCCTCTTCCGCGCGATCGACGCCTTCACCCGGCGGTCCGTCTCGGGGCGGATCGCCGCGGCCGCCCGCGCTCTGGGAGCGCTTCTCCTCGGTGCGACCGCGCTCCGGGTCGGGCGGAACGTCCGGCGGACCGGCGCGCCGGTGCTCCGAAGCGCGGTGTCCTGGCTCCTCGATCGCTCGTGGGGACCCCGCGCGCTCGTCGCCGCGGGAGCGGCCGCGGGGATCGTCGCCCTCCTCGAGATCGTCCAGGGCGCGACCGGCAGGCTCAAAGACCGCCTTCCGAAGGGCGCCCTCTCGCGGCGCCCGCGGCGCTGGGCGGAGGCGATCGCCCGCGCCGGCATCGCCGCGCACGGCGCGCTCGTCGGAGCGATCGCGCTGTACCTCGTGCGCGCGGGGACGGAGGCGGATCCCCGCGACGTCGTCGATTCGGGCGGCGCCCTGCGCCGCCTGGAACGGCTCCCGTTCGGACCCGGTCTGCTGGCCGCGATCGCGGCGGGGCTGGTCGCTTACGGACTGTCCCGGTGGGTTCTGGCCGTCTATCGGCGGGAGTAGCGGGAGCGTCGACTAGAGCAGGGAATCCAGGGACTCCTTGCCGATGGTCGGCGCCCACATCTGCAGCTCGTACTGCGCGATCCCCTGCGCGACGAACGGATCCCCGTCGCGGATCGCGTCGAGCTCCTCGCGGGGAGATTCGTCCGAGACGCGAAGGAGGAGGGCGCCCCCGCTGCGGGGCTCGAACGGCCCCGAGGCGAGGAGCGCTCCGCGATCGCGCAGGCTCCGCAGGTACGCGCGGTGTTCGTCGAGCCCGCGCAGCACCTCCTCGAGCGCCCGCCGGTAGCGGATGATCGCGATCGCGTACATCGCGCGAGCATAGCATCGGGTACAATCGAAGAAATGACCGAACCGAGCCGGGCGGAGGCGACGGGGCGGCCGTCTTCCGACGAGATCGTCTCGGAGCTGGAAACCCTGCTCCAGGCGCAGAGCGACCTCGGCCAGGGCTTCTTCGTCGCCGAAGGGGAACGGCTCGTCTCCGCCAACGAAGCCTTCTGCCGCCTCACCGGCTACGGCGCCGAGGAGCTCCACGCGCTCCCTTCGCTCCTCGAACTCGTCCCCGCGGAAGAGCGGCGCGGCCTCCGGCGCCAGCTCCGGACCCGGCGCGTCGCGTTCTCGCCGAAGTACACGTTCGAAACGGCGATCCTGAACAAGGCGGGCGAGCGCGTCGAGATGGAGATCGTCTTCAAGCCGTTCGGGGGCGAGCGCACCCCGAAGCTGATCGCCGTCGTCCGCGACGTCACCGCGCGCAAGCGGGACGAGCAGAAGCTCCGGGAGGCGCTGTCGCTCCTCTCCGCCACGCTCGAATCGACCGCCGACGGGCTCCTCGTCGTCGACGCTTCCGGGAAGATCGTGAGCACGAACCGCCGCTTCGTCCGGATGTGGCGCATCCCCGAATCCGTGCTCGCGACCGGAGACGACGACGCCGCGCTCTCCGTCGTCCTCGAGCAGCTCGCCGATCCGGACGCCTTCCTGAGGAAGGTGCGCGACCTCTACGCCCAGCCCGAAGCGGACAGCTTCGACGTCCTCCACTTCCGCGACGGCCGCGTCTTCGAGCGCTACTCCATCCCCCAGCGCGTGAACGGGCGCGCGGCGGGGCGGGTCTGGAGCTTCCGCGACGTGAGCGAGCGTCACCGGGCGGAGAGCGCCCTCCGCGAGAGCGAGGAACGGCACCGGGCGGTCGTGGAGACCCTGAACGAAGGCCTCCTGATCACCGACGGCGACGACCGGATCCTCTTCGCGAACGAACGGATGGCCGGGATGACCGGGTACGGCGTGCCCGAGATGGTCGGCCGCCCCGCGAGCGAGCTGTTCCTCGCGCCGAAGGACTGGCCGGCTCTCGAGGAGCGCAATCGGCGGCGCCTCCGCGGTCAGTCGGAGCGATACGAGGTCGAGATGCGCCGTCTCGACGGATCGCGGTTCCACGCGGAGGTCAACGCGATCCCCTTCCGGGATTCCGAGGGCCGCATCGTCGGAACGCTCGGCGCGATCACCGACATCACCGAACGCAAGCGCGCCGAGGATTCCCTCCGGCGCTCGGCGCGCGAATACCGCGACCTGTTCGAGAGCGCCAACGACGCGATCCTGATCCTCCGCCCCGAGTCGCAGATGATCCTCGAGGTGAACCGGAAGGCGTGCGAGATGTATGGGCTCCCGCGCGACCAGATCGTCGGGATGAGCCTGAAGAACTTCACGCGCGACGTGCCCCGGAGCGAGGAGCAGATCCGCAGGATCCTCCGCGAAGGCGCCTCCGAGAACCTCGAGACGGTGCACTTCCACCGGGACGGCACTCCGATCGATCTCCTCGTGAGCTCGTCCGTCGTCGAGTACCGCGGCGAGAGCGCGGTCCTGTCGGTCTGCCGCGACATCACGGAGAGCAAGCGCGCGAAACAGGAGATCGAACGGCTCGCCTACCACGATCCCCTGACGGACCTGCCCAACCGCGCCCGTTTCGCCGACCGGCTCGAGATCGCCCTTTCCCAGGCGCGCCGGGAGGGGCATCGCCTCGCGATCCTCTTCCTCGACCTCGACCGCTTCAAGGTCGTCAACGACAGCCTCGGGCACAAGGTCGGCGACCTCCTGCTCCAGAAGGTCGCGCTCCGGCTCTCCCAGCTGATTCGCGGCGGCGACACGCTCGCGCGGCTGGGCGGGGACGAGTTCATCATCCTGCTCGCGCGGATCAACCACGAGGACGACGCCGCTCGCGTCGCGCAGAACGTGCTGGGGCTCTTCAAGAGACCGTTCGTCCTCGGCGAGCGGGAGCTCTACGTCACAGCGTCGATCGGCATCAGCCTCTTCCCCCGCCACGGGGAGGACCGCGAGTCGCTCGTCAAGAACGCCGACATCGCGATGTATCGCGCCAAGCAGGAGGGGCGGGACAATTTCCAGTTTCACACCTCCCAGCACACGCACGACGCGATCCGCCGTCTCGCCCTGGAAACGGACCTCCGGAAAGCGCTCGACCAGAACGAGGTCGGCGTGCACTTCCAGCCGCTCGTCGACGTCCGCGACGGAAGGCTCGTCGGCGCGGAAGCGCTCGCCCGGTGGGAGCATCCGGCGCGCGGGCGCCTCGGCCCGTCGGAGTTCATCCCGATCGCCGAGGAGACGGGGATCATCGTTCCGCTCGGGGAACAGATCCTCCGCGCCGCGTGCTCGCGCATGCAGGGCTGGCACGTCGGAGGCCGTCCGGACCTGCGCCTCTCCGTCAACCTCTCGGCCCGTCAGTTCCAGCAGCCGGAGCTCGCCCACCGGGTCGACGCGGTCCTGCGCGAGACGGGCCTCTCTCCGGAGGCGCTCGAGGTCGAGATCACGGAGAGCGTGGCGATGCGCGACGTGGTGGCGAGCGTGGTGGCGCTCCGCGCGCTGAAGGACCTCGGCGTCCGGATCACCATCGACGATTTCGGGACCGGCTACTCCTCGCTCTCGTATCTGAAGAAGTTCCCGATCGACACGATCAAGATCGACCAGGCCTTCGTTCGGGACGTCTGCTCCGACGGCAACGACGCGGCGATCGTCCGGGCCGCGATCGTGATGGCGCAGGAGCTCAAGATCGACGTGATCGCCGAAGGGGTCGAAACGCCCG
>DASTIQ010000156.1 GCA_035717485.1 Thermoanaerobaculia bacterium
CTCCCCTGCTCGATGTCCCAGCGGTTCTCGTCGGGCTCCCGCCCGTGGAACGCGGACCCTTCGATCTCGAAAATCGTGTATTTCCATCCGGCCGTCACGACGTCGGCCGCGATGTGCGTCGAGTCCTGGTTGTGGTGCGCGAGCGGGGCCGTCGGGTTCTCGGAGGCGGACAGCCGATGCGGATAGGCGACGGGTCCGAGCGCCGGCTCCCCCACCGGCGCCGCATAGAGGCGGAGTCTTCCCGCGTCGCCGACCTCCCTTTCCCACGCGGCGCCGAGCTGCACGAAGAGATCGTGCGGGTGCTGGCGATCGACGAGGAGCACCCCTTCGTACGTCTCGCCGCGCTGGAAGAGCTGCCGGGATCCTTCGGGCGGAATCGTCGCGGGCTCGAGAGTGAACGTCCCGAGGAGCGAAAGCTTTCCGCCCGCCCACCCGCGAACCGCCATCGCCATCAGGTGGTTCTGCGATTCGAATTCCCGGCCTCCCGAGGGGCCGTCCTGCCGGTTCGCGTTCAAGTAGGCGAAGCCGTGGATCATCGTCATCCAGTGAGGCATCGCCGGCATCTCCTCCATCCACGCCATCGGGTCGGGATCGCCCTCGCCCGCGGGCGAGACGTGCTCGTGGGAGGTTTGAGCGGCGAGAGGCGCGGCCAGGAGAACGGCGGCGACGAGCAACCCCGTTCGGGTCATCGATCGGCCCGGCGGAGCGCGGGGCGGGCGGCGACGAAGGGACCGCCGGCTCGTTCGGCGAGCGCCTGGAGGAGTCCGGCCCGTCGCCGGCCGGCCGCCGACAGCCGAACGTCCCAGTCGGACAGGACGTCCTCGAGCCCGGCGCAGAGCATCGTGAGACGCTCGATCTCCCGACGCAGCCGTTCGCGTTTCTCCCCGGCCAGCCGGCGCACCTCGCGGCACGGAGTCCCGCCGGCGTCGCGCATGCGGAGGATCTTCGCGAGTTCCTCGATCGAGAATCCGACGGAAACGGCGGCGCGGATCATCCGAACGCGCGCCACGGCCGAGAGCGGATATTTCCGGTACCCGTTCCCGGAGCGGGGGGGCCGGGCGAGGAGTCCCCGCCGCTCGTAGAACCGGAGGGTGTCCTTGCTGACCCCGGCGCGAACGGCGAGCTCGCCCGACCTCAGTTCAGCGACCTCGTCCGGACGACGCCCGCCAGGCTCGCCGGGCCGGAGCGCGGAACCCTCGTCCGGACCGGATCGCGCGGGAGACTCGCTCGTTCCCCGGCAGCAACGCACGTCCCGACTCTATCGCTCTAACCGCGCGCCGGCACGGCCGTCGGATCGCCGGTCTCGTGCTCCGTGATCTGGAATCTCAGGAAGTCCTGGATCGCGTCGAGCGCGTCAGGGTCGTCCGTCGAGATCCGGACCCGGCCGCCGCCGGGAATGTCCTCGTAGACGTATCGGATCGACCCCGCTCGCCGCTTCATCGTGGCCGCTCCGGGAGGCATCTCGCCGTGAACGAACATGGGGATCGAAAAATCGCCCGCCGCGAACATCTCGCGGACGTGGGCGAGGTGGGCGCGGATCCGGCCGAGATTTTCGGCGTCCTTCGCGTCCCGCACCGTCACCTCGATCGCGCCGCCGTCGGCGCGAAGCTGGAAGTGATGGGTCGTCTTCGCCTGCGAGAAACCCATTCCGTCGTCACCCCGCGACTCCAGGCCGGCGGCGTGATGGTGAGCGCGGGCTCCGGACGCCAGCGGGCAATCGGCGTGCTCGGAACCGCTCTGGCCTTCCATCGGGCAGACGTGCGGCGCCGCCGTGAGACGGGGGATCGCCCCGAGGAGCGTGGCCGCGAGGATCGTCCGGAAAACGTTCATTAAAGCCTCCTTTTCCGTCCGGAGCTTCGGCCGGACAGGGCGACCCTAAAGGATGGAGCGCGGTCCACGGTCAAGCGATCGGCCGGCCCCCGCCCAGACCCCCTTCTGCGCTCCTTTTCGACCCGACGAGCCCTCTCCCACCGGCCTTTCCTTTCCATGCTAAGATCGAGCTCCGGTTTCGCCCCGGCCTTTCGCCGGTCTTCCATGCGCGCGAAACCGGATTCCGTCGAGGGTGGATGGATCAGGAAAATCCCGGAAATACTGCGGGCGGAGTTCCCCGAAAATCCCGTCGCCGAAGGAGAGGCCGGCGCCGCCGCGGAGGCGGAGGGGCGGGCGCTCCGGCAGGGGTCGCTCAGGGAGGGGCCGAGCCGGCATCCGCCGACACCGGCAGCGCCATCGAAGCTCAGGCGACGGGCGTCCTTTCTCTTCCGGAGAAAGGGTCCGGAGTCCTCGTGTCCGCGAAGAACAATTACCTTCCGACGCCGCATGACCCGCTCGTGCCGAGGGATCTCGCGGAACGCGAGGGACTGCTCGCCGGCGTGACGATCGCGGGACGGGTGAGCGGCGGGAGCCGCCCGACGCTCCTTCGCCTCGATTCGGTCGAACAACTCCCCCCGGAAGAGTACCGCCGGCATCCCGCCTTCACCGAGCTCATCTCGGTCGATCCGCACGAGCGCCTGCGGTTCGAGACGGAGCCCGACGAGATGTGCGGCCGGGTCGTCGATCTCGTGAGCCCGATCGGGCGGGGCCAGCGGTGCCTGATCGTCGCGCCCCCCAAGACGGGAAAGACGACCCTCCTGAAACGCATGGCCCAGGCGGTTTCGAAGAACCATCCGGACGTCGAGCTCATGGTCCTGCTCGTCGACGAGCGGCCCGAGGAAGTCACCGACCTTCGCCGCTCCGTGCGCGGCGACGTGATCGCCTCGTCGTCCGATCTCTCGGCCCAGAACCACGTCGCGGTCGCCGAGATCGTCGCCGAGAGGGCTCGCCGGCTCGTCGAATGCGGCAAGCACGCGATCATCTTCCTCGATTCGATCACGCGCCTCTCCCGGGCGTACAACCAGATGCAGAAGGGTCAGGGGAAGATCCTCTCGGGAGGCATCGACGCCCGCACGATGGAAAAGCCGCGCCGCTTCTTCGGCGCCGCCCGCAACGCGGAGAACCACGGATCCCTCACGATCATCGCCACGGCGCTCGTCGACACCGGCTCGCGCATGGACGAGGTGATCTTCCAGGAATTCAAGGGAACCGGAAACACCGAGATCCTTCTCGACCGCGACCTCTTCGAGCGCCGGATCTTCCCCGCCATCGTCATCCAGCAGTCGGGAACGCGGAAGGAAGAGAAGCTCTACACCCCCGAGGAGCTTCCCAAGATCCACAAGCTCCGCCGCGCTCTCGCCGGCGCCCACAAGGTGCAGGCGATGGAGCTGCTGCTCGCGCGTCTGCAGAAGTTCCGGACCAACGCCGACTTCCTGAAGAGCTTCTAGAACCGCCGACACCTCGATGCATCGAACCGGACGGGCGTGCGTCCGCCGAGGCTTCAGCGCGACGGGTCGCCGCGCCGGCTAGCTGTCTCTTTCGAGCTCCCCGCAGAGCTCGTCGAGCTTCTCGTCCGGGAGCGCGTCGGCGAGGCGAACGAGTTTCGCCATGAGACGCGGCCGGCGCAGCACCCGCGCCCCCACGTCCTCGGGCATGCGTCCCGCGGCCGCCAGCAAGTCGTCCGTCTCGATCGTGAGCGCCCGCGCGATCCGGGCGATCGTGCGCTCGCTCGGAGGCGGCACGTGATTGCGCTCGATCCGGGACAGGTACGACGGGCTGACCGCCACCAGCCGCGCGAGCCGGCGCACGCTCAGTCGGCGGGATTCCCGAAGCCGCCTCAGCCGCTCGCCGAATTCGCCGTTGGAGGCCGGAGGGGCAGGCCAGGAAGGTGTCTCGACCATGGCCGGGCTGCCGTCACCGCTCGCGATGATCAAGGTCCGGGCACTTTCCGGTCGACCGGTTCGGATTTCGCCATGTTCCTCCCCCGTTCCTCGCACTCTCTTTCGTGGCCCCCGTTCGGGGCACGTACCGCAGGGCGCTGACCGTTGTTCCGTTCGAAATAGCAACCGGTTTGCCAGCGCGGGTCGCGGCGCGCGCGCCGGACGCCGAAGGTCCGAACAGCCCGATCACCCGCGCAGGGAGCGGGTCCGCCGCTCGTCGCGCCGCCGCCGCCCGCTCGGCGGCGTCGCGCCCGGGCTTCGTTCGTCGTCCTGTCCATGGGACGCAGTGTGACCACGAAGCGACACCGCTCGATTCGCCGGAAGTTCAGCCACGCGGCCGGTCCCCCGAATATCCGCCCCCGATGCACGCCAGAAGCCGCGAGCGCAACTCCTCCGGCGTCCGGATCCGGCGCGTGTCGACGTCCGTTTCCGCGAGCCAGGCGATCAATCCCCGGACGATCGCCGAGGAGCCCAGCGCGGCACCGGTCGAACGCCGGATCGCGGCAGACACGAACTGGAGCTCGGCGAGCGTCTCGTTGGGCAAGCGCACCGTGATCGGGCGCCGATCGTCGGGCGCCGGCGAAACCGAACCCCGCTCGGCCCGGCTCACCGTGCGGGCTCGCTCGGCCCCCGTTCGCGGGCCACCATTCCGGCGCTTCGCAGCCACTCCTTCAGGTGCGTCTCGGTTCGGATTTCTCCGAACGGCAGCGCCGACTCGGCGAGCACCGCGACCAGGACCCGAAGGAGCAGCGCCTTCGTGAATCGCGCCCCGCTGTCGCGTCGGAATCGGGCACAGAGCCGCTCGAGGAACTCGATCTGCGACGCGGACAGCACGAGAGAAGTGCGGCCGCTGGCGGGGATCTCGAGCGCTTCGCGAGAGACGATCGAATTCTCCATGAGCCTCGAGGGTACTGCGCACTTATGCCTCGGCGTTATTGAAAACATGCGCAGGCGTTCGTGCCTGCGATGTCACAACTATGTCATTTGTAAAAGTGAGTTGTTTTGCCGATTCATGCAACGGTGCGTGACACACAACAGAGAATGCTTCAAACGCTTGAATGAAAGTCCGGGGATTTGATCTCCCGTGCCGCGATGGCAACACTTCGCCCTTCCAAATACGCACTCATGCAATTACGTAACGGTGGCAACCTCGTTGCTATTCGTACCCGCCATGCGCGCCCGCACGGTCGGCACGGAAGACAGTCGCCGGCGCGAGGGCGCGCGAGGATTCGGCCCCGTACGGGGCCGGGAAGGAGCACTATGAGGGTTTTGAGGAGCCTCGCCATCTTCACGATGGCGACCGGGCTCGCCGCGTCGATGTACGCGCAGGCGACGTCCGGGAACATCTACGGGTCGGTGAGCGACGAGCAGGGGGGCAAGCTCCCCGGCGTCGCGGTGACCCTGTCGGGCTGCGGCGCGCCGCGGAGCACGACGACCGGGGCGCAGGGCGACTTCCGTTTCCTGAACCTCGCGCCGTGCACC
>DASTIQ010000157.1 GCA_035717485.1 Thermoanaerobaculia bacterium
TCCTCCGGCGGGGAGTGTAAGGCGAACGCGGACACCGGCCGGCGTTCTTAAGAATTCAGTCGCGCCATGCCGTTCCGGGCTCGAGCACGAAGATCTTCGTCGCCAGCCGGCGTTCCTCGACCTCGGCGCGGAACGCTTCCGCCGTTCCGGTCAACGCCGGGAAGGTGCCGTAATGCATCGGGATCGCCGCCGCGACGCGGAGCAGCTCGCAGGCTTTCGCCGCGCTCGCGGGGCCCATCGTGTAGAAGTCCCCGATCGGGAGGAGCGCGACGTCCGGACTGAGCATCTCGGCGATGAGCGCCATGTCGGAAAAGACCGCTGTGTCGCCGGCGTGGTAGATGCGGAATCCGTCGACCTCGACGACGTATCCGCACGGATCCGACGGCGGGTTCTGGTCGCCGCGCGACGTTCCCGAGGAATGCACCGCCTGCGTCATGTGGATCGTGAAGTCGCCGATCGTCTGGCTGCCTCCCTTGTTCATCCCCGAAACCTTCTCGTACCCCTTCTCCCCGAGCCAGAGCGCGAGCTCGAACACGGCGCAGACGGTCGCGCCGGTGCGCCGCGCGAGATCGAGGCCGCTCCCGCCGAAGTGATCGAAGTGCCCGTGGGTCGCCGCGATCACGTCCACGCGCGACAGGTCGAAGCCCTTCGGGAACTTCGGATTCGGCTCGATGAACGGATCGATCACGAGCCGCTGTCCCGATTTCGACTCGATCGAGAACATCGCGTGCCCGAGCCACGTCAGCTTTCCCGCGAAATGGGTCATCGAGGCCTCCTTGCCGCTCGGCGCGGCGTCTGGTTCGGGCCGCTCCCCCGCGGCCGCGTCACACCTTCTTCGTGTAGCGGAGAGTCTCGGGCGCGAACCCGAGCCGCTCGTAGAGCCTCCTCGCCCGGGCGTTGCGTTCGAAGACGTTCAACGTCAGGCGGAGGTGCCCCCGCCGCCGGGCCCACTCCTCGGCCGCCGCGACGAGAGCCCTCCCGACGCCGAGGCCTTCGGACCCTCCCGCGACCGCCAGGATTCCCAGATGGGCGTGCTCGCGCCGGTCGAAATAGTCCCGCCCCGTTTCGAGGAGCGCGAATCCCGCCGACTCCCCGGCCGCCTCCGCGACGAGCAGCTCCGACCCGGGCGGCGGCTGCCGGAAAAAGCTCTCCAGCGTGCGCACCTCTCCGCCGACGATCTCGGCGGCGCCGCGCCACGCCGGAAGGTCGAAATCCGCGAGGCGGCGCGCCGTCGTCAACACGAAGTCGCGGTCGCCGCGACGCGCGCGGCGCACCGTGACCGGACCGGAGTCGGGGCCGGACCGGCCGGCGGGTTCCATGCGCGAATTCTACGGCGAGCGCCGTGGAGCGCTCGCCGAGCTCACGGTCCCGGGGCCGGCACGCCCGGCGTTCCCCCCGGAGGTGCGAAGAGCGCTTTCACGGACGGCCGCTCCAGGACGACGAACGAGAGGACGCCGAGCACCGTCCCCCAGGGAATGCCGAGCGTCGTGAGCGCGGCGGCGACGAGGCAGAACGTGTGCATCCGCCGCTGCCCGATCGCCCGTGCGGCGGAGAGCTTCAGGACCGCGTTCCCGGCGAGGAAAACGAACAGGGAAAGTCCGACGGCGACGAAGATCCACCCGAACAGGCGCGGGTCGAGATCGGCGCCCGCGGGAAAAGGGCGGGACATCCCGCGAACGAATGCGAGGCCGACCGCGACGTAGAAGAGCGGAAGCGCCGCGAAGATGGCGCTCATCGCACCCGAGAGGAGATAGCCGACGCGGAGGAGCCGCAGGTGCTCCTCGTCGAGGATCTTCTGGACTTCCGGATCGCTCAAGAGCGGCCCGATTATACGGGCCGCTGGCACCGTGATTGCGTCCTCGGCCGGGGAAAGGAGGTTCACCATGCCCCGGGGAGACAAGAGCGTTTACACGGAGAAGGAAAAGCGGCAGGCCGAGCACATCGAGGAAGGGTACGAGTCGCGCGGCGTTCCGGAAAAGGAAGCCGAGCATCGGGCCTGGGCCACCGTCAACGCGGTTCACGGCGGGGGCGAGAAGCCGGGGGGCGGCGGCTACGGAAAGCCCGAGAATCACGAGCCGATGCGCAAGGGTGGACGCGAGGGCGGGCGCCGATGACGACGGAGCGCCAGAAGAGCGCCGCGCGCCGGAACGTCAGGAAGGCGGCGGCAGCGGCCCGGCGCAAGAAGACGATCGCGCATCTTCCCGCGAAGACGCGGACCGCCCTCGGAAAGAAAGGGGCGAGCCGCGCCCGCGCGAAGAAGAAGTAGTCCTTCGGAAGCGCGCTAGCGCGACGGCGGATAGGCGGCGAACATCCGGGCGACCGTGTCCCGCGTCACCTGTTCCTTTTCTTCGGGCGACGCCATGAGATCGAGCACCCGGCGGGCCGTGCCGCGCCAGACGAGCTCGTTCCGTCCGGCGTCGACCAGATCGACGACGAGCGTTCCGATCGGAATTTCTTCGCGAGCCGTCTGGACGCCCGTCTGCCAGCGTCCGGGACCGTACCCGTAGCCGGTCGTCTCGTACTCCACCTGCTTGGTCAGGCGCGCGTGCATCGACACGAGAAGATCGGGATGGTCGCTCTTCGCCAGCCCCTTGGCGGCGAGCTGCGCGTCGATCGCCGACGTGAGACGTTTCTCGACGATGGCGTTGCCGATCGGCTCCTCGCCCGGAATCCAGCCGTACGTCCGGTATCGCGAAAAATCGGTCGATCGGTCGTAGTCGGCTGAAGTCGTCACCGATGCGCAGCCGCCCAGAGCGATGACGACCGCGCCGAGGAGTACCGCGAGGGGTCGGAACTTCATGGAGGGCCTCCTTCCGTCGTCCGGACGAGAGAAATACGCAGAATCCGCCGGGAAGGTTACCGCGGTCTTCCCGCGGTCCTCAGAAATCGAGCAGAAAGGGCGCCGCGAGGAGCGCGCCGCCGATCAGACACAGCCAGAGCGTGCCGGTCACCAGGTACGGATAGATGCAGAGCGCGATGCCGGAAAGCATCGCCGCGAAGCGGCCCTCGCGTTTCCCGTAGACGAAATATCCGACCCCGATCGCGCCCGCGACGAGACCGATGAAGAGCTGGGACGGGGAAGGCACGGCCCCTCAGCTTACTCCCATGGGGGCGGTCTCTCCGCCCGGCGAGCCGGGCGACCCCGTCGCTCGGGGCCATCAGCCGGTCTCGTATTTCCAGTTCCGTGACTTGCCCTGCTCGATCCAGCCGATCGCCGTCTCGAGTCGGCGGCGCCGCGTCTCGTCCCTCTTCGCTTCGTTCAGCCACTCGATGTAATCCCGCCTCTTCGCAGGACTGAACGCTTCGAACGAGGCGCGCGCCCGCGCGTTCTTCTTCAGCGCGCTGCGGAAGTCCGCCGGCATCGCCGGCGCCTCCTTCCGGCGCGCCGGGCGCGCGGCGGCGGATATCGTCTTCCGATCGACGGCCGCCGCCTTCCGGAGCAGCACGACGATCTCGTCGTCGGACGGAAGATCGGCGAGCGACCCGATGCGGCCGAACTGCCCCATGGCTTCCTGCCCTTTCGAGCGTCCGCCGAGCACGCGCGCGGCTTTCCAGAGCCCGAACGCGCAGTGGCCCTTGAAGGCGGCCATGTGACAGAGGATCGCGCCGTCGGAGAGGAAGAACGGCATTCCCCACTTGATCGTCTCTTCGGCGGCCGGGCAGGCGCGATGGACGAGAGAGCGAAGGCGGACCAGGATCGGACGGGCGAATTCCGCCGATCGAGCGATGTAGGCGTCCACGCGGGGGTCCTTCGATGCCATGGCGCTTCCTTTCGCCTCGCGATTCTAGCGCGGCGGAATCGACGTCCCGGGGCACTCGTCTTGCTTGCAGAGAGCCGCGAAAGGAGGAGCGATGCCCGAGAAGAAGACGCTCGAAAGGGCGCGACGGGACGAGAGAGAAGGAAAGGCGCCGAGCACGCAGGCGGGGGAATTCGTGCGCGAGGAAATGGAGCACGTCCGCGAGGGCCGGCACGGCGCGCGGTCGACGAAGCAGGCGATCGCGATCGGGCTCTCGAAGGCCCGGCGTTCCGGAGTCGATCTCCCCCCGCCGAAGAAGGGAAAGGCCTCGGAGCGGACCCGCCGCCGGGCCGCCCGCGACGAGCGGAAGGGGAAATCGCCCTCCCGCAAGGCGTCGGTCCGCCGCTCCCGGGCCGTCTCCCGCGCATTGCGCCGCGAGGGGCGAGGAGCGGCGTCGAAGAAGGCGCTCTCCCGGCAGGCGAAGAGTGCGGCGCGGGGCCGTTCCGCCGCGTCGCGTTCGCGCACCGCGAAGAAAGCCGCGGCGACCCGCAAGCGAAAATAGCCGCGCCTCGGCGTCGCGAAAACGGGAAAGTTCGACCTCCTGGGGGTTCTTGCCGGATTTCCACCTCTGTGCTAGTTTCCCGCCAAATCGGGAACCCTGAACGCATCTGGAGGAGCAACATGAGGAAGGGACTCTCGCGAAGCCTCGTCTACTCTCTGCTGATCGCCGCCGCCGCCCCGCTTTCCGCGGGTCTCTTCGCTCCCCCGGGCGTCCAGCCGGCGTACCTCGGGAGCCTTCCCCAGAATCCGCCGATGCCCGATGCCGGCGTCTCCGGATCCTTCAACAGCAACGTCGATCCGTATCCGGATCTGGCGGTCGTCAACTACGGCAACAGCCTGCTCCTGATCTATACGGCCAACCCGATCGGCACCCTCTCGCTCACCCACACCTACGGCATCTTCAATCTCGACACGCCGAAGGCGATCGCCGCCGGGGACGTGAACGGCGACGGCAAGCTCGACCTCGTCGTCGGCGACGTCGGGGGGCTCTCGATCCTGCTCGGCGACGGCAACGGCAACTTCGCGGCGGCGTCCCCCCAGCGGCCGGCGGGGCTCGCGCCCGCATGGATCGACGGCGTCACGAAGATCTTCCTCAAGGACCTGAACCACGACGGCCGGCTCGACATCGTCGCCGTCAAGGACGATCCCGGCGGTTTCTTCGAGAACGGCGAGCTCCACCTCGTCGTGCTCCTCGGAACCGGCGGCGGCCAATTCGGGCCTCCGGACGACTACGACCTGGACGCCGAGTTCACGATCGGCAGCACCATGTTCGCGCTCGACGACTTCGACGGAGACGGGCAGCCGGACGTCATGTTCGACGATTCGACATCGATCAAGTTCATGAAGGGCCATTCGAACGGAAAATTCGACGACCCGGCGGTCGCGCGAGATCTGCTGAACAGCGGGTTGCTCGCCGCGCGGACCGCCGAGGCCCGCGACATGGACGGAGACGGCAAGATCGATTTCGTGGCGGCCAGCTCGGACGCGCTCTTCTGGTGCAGGGGGAACGGCAACGGGACGCTGCAGGCGCCGATCAAGATCTCCGACCTCTCGGCCGACTTCAGCGACCCGTACCACATGCTCCTGATCGACGTCGACAAGGACGGCCGGCCGGACATCGTCGTCGCGGGCGCTGTCTGGCTCCAGGGCTCGAATCACGTCTTCACGTACGCCGAGTCGGTCGGGAGCTCCTTCAACATCAACCCGCTCGCGTCGGCCGATCTGAACGAGGACACGCGACCCGACCTCGTGATGCAGGGTCCCGACCCCAACACGATCGCGGTCTACCTCTCGACCAGCGGCCCGGCGACCCACGTCCAGGTCACCGGGGGGAACAACCAGAGCACGACGATCAACACCGCCTTCCCCCAGACGCTCTCCCTGAAGGTGCTCGATGCGAACAACGTCGGGGTGAAGAACCTCCAGGTCACGTTCTCCCCGCCCGGCGGGTTCGGTGCCGGCGCGAACGTGAACCCCGGCATCACCTTCACGGACCCGACGGGAGTCGCGACCGACACCGCGACCGCCAACGGCACGATCGGCTGCTACACCGTCAACGCGACCGTCCAGGGGTTCGCCGATCCGATCCCGTACGACCTCTGCAATCTCGCTCCGGACCACATG
>DASTIQ010000158.1 GCA_035717485.1 Thermoanaerobaculia bacterium
ATCGGATCCGGTCTCCTTCGACGACGACCACGGGATCCGGAACGATCACGCCTCGACGGACGTCCAGCAGGCGCGCGGCGCGGATCGCGATCGGGCGGACCTCCGCGGCGCGGAACGGCGCCGGAAGCAGGGCGGCGAGAACTCCCAGCAGGATCGGGGCTCGGCGTTTCACGGGGTGTCCTCCTCCTCGAACCGGCGCCGGCCCGCCGGCGCGCGGAAAGAGATTCGTTTCGGACAGGGCGATCCCCGGGATTCTACGCTCCCGGGTCCGGCGGCGACGGAGTCGCCGACTGGCCCGACTCTTCCTGAGTTCAGCAGGCTGGATCCGGCCGCTCGATTCCGTCGAAGCTCACGTTCTCGGGGGAACGAACGACATCGCGAGCTCCGGCGGCGGATTGAGTCTCGCCTGGTCGCCCGACAGCCGGTCGCTCGCGTTCCCCGCCGCGCGCCAGATCCACCGAATCGACGTCGCCGGCGGAGCTCCCGAGCTCGTCTGCCCTGCGGGGACGACGTTCGGCCTTTCGTGGGGCGCGGCGGGCGCGCTCGTCGTCGTGCCTTTCTACTGGGAGCGGAATCACGGGGGAAGGGCTTCCGCCTCCGGCGGGCGCCCTTCCCCCGTGACGACGGTCGATCGAAAAGCCGGCGAAGTCGCGCATCTGTGGCCGCGTTCCTGCCGGATGGGCGTCGGTTCCTCTTCTTCATTCGGACGGGATGGCGCAGCTTTCGCGCTGAGCGGGGGAATTTCGTCCCGCGAGGCGCCGCCCGCGTTCTCGTTACAATTCATCCGTCTGCCCGTAGCTCAGCTGGATAGAGCAACGGCCTTCTAAGCCGTAGGTCGGCGGTTCGAATCCGCCCGGGCAGGCCAACTTCCCCTTTTGATCGAGTGGCTTGTACGTTCTTGAAAAACCTCGCGGGACGAATCCGGGGGCGAAAGCCGGGCCAAACGGGTTTTGCAGCGGTAGATCTAACGGTCAATGCTGCTGCCGAGAGAGCGTCTCGGAGCGGCGGTGATTCCGTCGTCGCCACCCGAAACGTTGACGAGTTTATCGGCTCGCTACTTCGGCAGCGTTACCTTGAACTCGATCTTCGCCAGCTGCTCCGGCGCCTTGCCGATCAGCGCAGGAACGGCAGCCAGCGCGTGTCCCTGTGGATCCTGTCGAACAGGTTCTCCGTGACGATGTCGCCGAAGCCGGGGTCGCCGTACTCGATTGCCTTGTCGAGCCATCCTGCTGCTTGTCATCCGACATGTTCGTAGACGGCAGGCGTCACTCGCAAAACAAACTCGTGAAAAGCCCGTACTGAATCCCGGGCCGCGGTCGACGGACGCCTCCGACCCGCGCGAACGGTGAGAAACCGACATGAACTCGACCAGGAAGCTCGCCCGAACGATCGGCATCCTCTACGTACTGATCTCCATTCCGGGGATTTTCGGCCTGCTGTACGTCCCGTCGGTTCTGATCGTGCGCGGCGATGCCGCCGCCACGGCCCGGAAAATCCTCGCCTCCGAGACGCTGTTTCGAGCCGGCATCGTGGCCGACCTCCTCGCTCAGGCCGCTTTCATCCTCGTGGCCCTGGCGCTCTACCGCCTGTTGAAAGGCGTGGACAGGAACCTGGCCGCGCTGATGGTGATCCTTCTCGTGGTCCAGATCCCTCTCGCGTTCGCCGCCGAAGTTCATCGTCTCGCCGTCCTCAACCTCCTCGACGGCGCCTCCCCCGCGTCGGCCTTCGGCGAGGCGCAGCGGAACGCGCAGATGATGATGTCGCTCGACTCCTTCAGCGATGGCATGCTCGTCACGGAAATCTTCATGGGGTTGTGGCTGTTCCCGCTGGGGGTCCTGATCTGGAGATCGGGGTTCCTGCCGCGCTTCCTGGGTCTGCTCCTGTTCGTCGCCGCGCTCGCCTATTTCGCGGAAGCCGTGACGTGGCTCCTCCTGCCGGCCTACGGCCACGCCGTCGGTAAGATCGCCGGGAAGCTGCGGCCCCTGGAGCTGGTGACGCCGCTCTGGATGCTGATCATGGGAGCGAGGGACCGGCCGCTGGTCGACTGAAGGCCTCTCCCCTCCTTTGGATCACGGGTACGGATAACCCTGAGCGAGAGCGGCCGCCAGCTCGGCATCGTGACCGTAGACGTCGTCGTAGAAACGAACGTCGCCGCTTTCGTCGGCGGCGGCCGTCGCGTACACGATGAAGACGGGGACCGGCTTCGCCAGCCTGACCGTGACGTCGTCCTTTCCGCTCTGCATGGCCTGCCGTACCCGTTCGAGCGTCCAGCCGGGATTCTCGCGCAGCACCCAGGCGGCGAGCTCGGCGGCCTTCTCGACGCGAATGCAGCCGTGGCTGAAATCGCGGCGGGACCGGGAAAACAGCTCCCGGGCGGGCGTGTCGTGGAGATAGACGTCGTACTCGTTCGGAAACATCAGCTTGACCCGGCCCAGCGAATTGGCCGAGCCCGGCTTCTGCCGCAGCATGAGCTTTCCGGTCCGCAATCGCGCCAGGGCATCGTCCGAGACGCTGCCGGACGCGGCCACCTTGCCGTCCGGCGTCGTGATCTCGTACTTCTTGCGGGCGACGTACCGGCGATCGCGCCGGATGTCGGGAAGGATTTCCCGGCGGAGGATTCCGAGAGGAACGTTCCAGTAGGGGCGCAGGACGACGTGCGTCATCTCGGCGGCGAAGACCGGCGTCTGCGTCCGCATCGCTTTCCCCACCACGACGCGCATCTCGAGGGCGACGTCGAGGTCTTCGTCCAGGGCGCGAAGCTGGAAGTCGGGAATGTTCACGACGATCAGCGGCGAGCAGATCTCGAAGGCGAGCCACCGCCAGCGCTCCATCGCGAGCTCGAGCTGGCGGACCCGGTCCTGGAGCGGGACGTTGAGCTGGTCGAGGGTGGCGCGGCCGAGCCGGCCGTCATCCTCCAGCCCGTGCCGGCGCTGGAAGCGCTTGACCGCCTCCACCACCGGCCCGCCGTAGACTCGAGAGTCCTCCGGAACGGCGGCATCCGCCGGCAGATCGCCCACGAGCCTCAGGAATCGGACCAGGCGCGGCACGCCCGCGTAGTCCTGACCCGGATCGACGGGCCGGCTGACGACCGGAAGCTTTTCCCCGTCGTCGGCGCGCGCGAGCTCGAGATAACGCGCGAGCGCCCGCCCGGTATGGCGATAGCCTCCCAGCGGAGATTCGACCTCGTCCAGGACGTCCTGCACCTTCGGGGCGGTCAGGACTCGGTCGCGCAGGAACCGGGCCAGATCGTATTCCCGGTCGTTCACCGTCAGCCCGAACTCGAAGTGCCCGGGATTGATCCGTCCGATCTGCAGGGCGGAGACATAGCGCATGGCGCAAACGGTGAGCGCCACGTCGAAGCGCGCCGCGGCCGCGCCGTCCGGCGACCCCTGCAGCGAGCGGATCCTCTCCGCCCACCGGGAAGCGTCGTAGTCTTCCGGGTCGAGTCCCTTCTCCTCGGCGTCGCCGAAGAGCCGGATCATCGAGAGGGACTGCGGTCGCGGCTGCGTCCCCTCCATCCAGACCGGCGCGTACCCGGTCGATTCGTAGAGCTCCTGGAGCCCCGTCCGACAGTCGGCGAAGTCCGGCCATCGCATGCCGTCCAGGGTCCCGGCGGCGATCAGACTCCGGATATCGGCGGGTTGCCCCATGCCGGGGCGCGCGAATGCGGCGAGGAGAAGAGCCGCGGCCCAAGCCAGCCGTCTCCGGCGAGTCTCGATCATCAGGGTCATCATCCTCTCGATCCGGAGGATGCGCCTGATGTGCCTGCTTCTCCGTGAGCGACGAGGCCGGTTGGCGCGGAACGACGTTGCGCGGGGCTCCCGGTTTCCTTCGAGTCGAGCTCGTCCCGTCTCGGACGACGGTCAGCGCGTCTTGCCGCGGAGCGGGGGCTTCGCGCCGGGCACGCCCTCGGCGACCATGACGGCCGAGGAGTTCTGGGCGGCCGAGAGCGTCAGGAACTCATCGTCCGGCGAAAGGCCGAACGATTCGCTCACGTATTCCCGCGAGAAGCCGGCGACCGGCCTTCGCGTCGAAGCCGTATCCCGTCCCGGGGCGAAGTCCTGCACGTAGATTCCCGAGAGGCCCTTTTCGTTCTCGCCGACGAAGTAGACCTTCTTTCCGTCGTGGGACCACCGCGCGCGTCCCCAGATGATCGCGGGCGCGCCGATCGTGTAGCGGACCTCGATCGTGAACGGGACGTCCTTTCCCGATTCCACGTCGATGAAATGGATGATGTTGCGCAGGTCGAGTCGGTCCTGCTCGACCCACAGGACGTCGTGCCCGTCCGGCGACAGTTCCGTCTGGGCGTCATTGCCGCTCTCGATCAGGGATTGGCCGGATCCGTCGGGATGAGCCTTCCAGACGCCGAGCTTCGCGGGATTACCGCTCCAGTAGACGATCCACTTCCCGTCGGGGGTGGCCGTCGGATTCTGGGCGGAAACGCCGTCGTGCGTCACCTGGCGGGCGCCGCTCCCGTCTGCGTTGGCGATCCAGACCTCGAGGTGACCCGTGCTCCGCTCGCTCCCCCAGACGATGTGCCTGCCGTCCGGCGTCCACGCCGGGTCCCAGTCCTGCGCCGGATCGTCGGTCACCTGCCGGATCGCGCCGGTCGCGCGGTCGATGGTCCAGAGGTCGAGATTGCCGCCGCGATTCGAGGAAAAGAGGATCAGCTTTCCGTCCGGCGAGTAGACGGGCTGGCGGTCGATCGCGCTGCCCTCCGCGAGCAGTCGCTCTGCCGAAGCTCCGGCCGTGACGCCGAGCTTGACCTCGCGGAGATTCTGTCTCCGGAGGCGCTGGCTGAACATCAGCCTCCCGGGGGCCACGATATCCGTCAGCGTGACCTCGGAAACCGAGGAAGTCGTCCAGAGCAGGCCATCGCTCCAGAACAGCGTCCGTCTCGAGCCCGAGCCGGGATCGCAGCGGATCACGCGCGACCCCGAGCCCGCCACGTCTCCCATGACGTTCGGAGACTGGACGAAAAAGAGCGGACCGCTCCCGCCCGACCAGCTGAGGCCGCCGATCTGATATCCGGGCGATTGCGGACAGACATCGGCGACCCGACCGCTCGCCGGGTCCACCTCCCGGATCTGCCAGTCGAATCCGGAGTAGCCCCCGCTTCCGTAGGCGATCCGCCGGCCGTCGGGAGACCAGCGAGGGGAGTGGATGACCCGGTTGCCCTCGTCGGCGAGGATCTTCTCGCGTCCGCTTTCGAGATCGAAGATGCCGATACGGGCGTGGTCCGTCCCTCCGGCGATGCCGCGGAGGAAGACGATCCGGCGGCCGTCGGGAGACCAGTCGGCGGCCGCGGCGTCTTCCACGATCGGCCGGGGCTCGCCGCCGACGAGCCCGACGCGATAGACGGTCTGTTTCGTTCCGAGATCCCGCACGAAGAGGAGGCTCGATCCGTCCGGGGAGAAGCGCGCGGATCCGTCCGGTCCCGACGTGAGAGGCGCCTCGCCGCCGCCGACGAGCTGCTTGATCCAGATGCGCGGCGTCCCGTCCCGCCACGACGTGAACGCGATGAGCTTGCCGTCCGGGGAGGCGGCGGGCTCGCTGTCGGCGCCCGAATACGTCAGCGCGTGGATCCGGATCGGTTCGACGGGTGCGGGCCGGCGGAGCCACGTCGCCAGCGCCGCTCCGGCGAGAAGCGCGGCGGCGCCGACGAGCACGAACGGCCACGCACCCGGCCGTCGCGGCGCGCCGGCCGCGGCCGGCGCCGCCGCGGTTGTTCCCGACGGCATCGCTGCGAGGTCCCGCAGGTCGCGCGCGAGATCGCGCGTCGATCCGTAGCGGGCGTCCGGGTTCTTCTCGAGACATCGGGAGACGATCCTCCGGACCGCCGGCGGAAGGGGGGCGCCCGAGCCTTCGCCGGCGGGCTCGTCGCGGATGATCGCCGCCAGCGTCTCGGGCGTCGTCGCGCGGTGGAACGGATGCGCGCCGGTGAGCAGCTCGAAGAGCACGATCCCGAAGGAGAACTGGTCGGAGCGGAAGTCGACGCGCTCGCCGCTCGCCTGCTCGGGAGACATGTAGGCGACGGTCCCCATGACCATTCCCGTCGCCGTTCGCCCTCCGTCGGCGGTGATCATCTGGGAGTCGCCGTCCCCCTGGCTCTCGTCGAGCCGTGCCAGGCCGAAGTCGGCGATCTTGGCCAGACCGGCGCGGGTGACGAGGATGTTTTCCGGTTTCAGATCCCGATGGACGATGCCCTTTTCGTGCGCGGCCGCGAGCCCTTCGGCGATCTGCGCGGCGACGTCGAGCGCGTTTCGCCGCGACGGGTGGCGGTCCTCGAATCCCCGCAGGTTCGTTCCCTCGACGAGCTCGGCCGCGAGGAAGCTGATTCCCTCGTGAGTCCCGACGTCGAAGACCGTCACGATGTGCGGATCGGAAATCGACGATGCGGCGCGCGCTTCGCGCTCGAACCGGGCGAGGCGTTCGGGATCGGCGGCGAATTCCGCGGGCAGCACTTTGATCGCGACCTCGCGCCCGAGCCGCTTGTCCCGCGCGCGATAGACCTCGCCCATGCCCCCCGCGCCGAGAGACGAGATGATTTCGTACGGCCCGAGCCTGACGCCGGCGGCGAGCGTCATCGCTTCGTCTCCGCCGTCCAGTGGAGAACGAGATTCAGAGGCGAGGAGGCGACCTCTCCGACGTCCGTGTTGACGAGGAATCGCTGACCGTCCGCGGAGACGTCGTAGCTGAACAGGTCCGTGGCCGAAATGCGCTCGCGGCGGCGGGTCTGGAACAAGGGCGCCGCCGTCCCCGCCTCGAACGAAGGCGCGACGACGACCGGAACGGCCATCATCTTCCCGTCGGGAGCGAGGTAGAAGATCTCCTTCCCATCTCTTCGCCATCTCGGCTCGGCGCCGCCGGCGCTCGAGACCTTCCAGTCGCCGCCGGGTCCCGGGAACGGCGCGACGTAGATCTCCCATTTTCCCGACTCGTTGGATGCGTACGCGACCCAGCGTCCGTCGGGCGAAAACTGGCCGTGGCTCACGCCGAAGGAGGACCGGAGATACGGAACCGGGCTCTGCTTCCCGGCCGGAAGGACCCAGAGCTCGAAATTCGTCGTCGCGTCGATCGCGCGGAAAAGAAGATTCCGTCCGTCGGGAGACCAGTCGCTCGGATACTTGGTCCTGTCCGAGACGAAGAGCGGTTCCTCGCTTCCGGAACCGTCCGAGGCTTTCTCGTAGAGATCGGGATGGCTCCGGCGCAGAGACTGGAAGACGACGCGCTTTCCATCCGGAGACCAGATGGGGGCCGATTCCAGCGCCGGATCGGAAGTGAACCGAGTCGGAACGCCGCCCGCGGACTCGTAGATCCAGATGTCCGTGTTCCCCGACTGCGGATCGGTGACGTCGAGCGCGACGCGTTTTCCGTCGGGCGAGATCCGCGGATTCGCCTGGTTGGCGGGCGTTCCGAGCGTGCCGATCGTCCGGCCGCTTCGATCGAACCAGACCAGCTGCGAGACTCCCGAGGCGGCGCGCGGCTGGTAGACGAGCTCGCGGTTCTCGGACACGGAAAAGAGGGCGGACTGGGTCTGGGGGAAGTACTGGACGTCCTCGACGACGGGAGACGGTTCGCCCGTGACGCGCAGG
>DASTIQ010000159.1 GCA_035717485.1 Thermoanaerobaculia bacterium
TGGCTGCGATCACCCCTCTTCGGATGCGCCTGCACCGCCGGCCGCTTCCGCTCGACGTGCCGAACCGCGTCGCGATGGAGTCTGCGATCAAATACAGTGGCGGCCTTACCGGGCCTGCGAGATCGGGTTCTCGAATCTCGACTGCTCGGCCGCTTATGCCGGGCATCTCCGGGGCTGTCACCATGACCATCAAGGGGCCGTCCGTCGTGAGGACCGGCACCCTTGCGTATACGTTCACGAAGCGATTGGAACCGGATCGCCGCTTGGATTCAAGGAGTTGACGCGCTCGGGCGGCGTCATGATGACCGGTCGATCCGCCCCGCCTTCTGACCGCTCGCAACCCGTCATGACGCTCGCCGCTGATGGCCGGGGCGCACTTATACAAGCCCAGTGGTTCTCCGTTAGAAATCGCTCGTCTGCCCCGTGATATTCGCCGCCAGTGGTCCCGCTCATCATCCATGGACTCGGCCCCTCCCGCGCTCACGCGCCAGTTCGAACGTCACCAGAGAGTGGTCGGACTCCCTGACGTCAGGCTCCACCGTGCACAGCCCGGTCCAGCGGTGCCCTTCATCGTCCCTGAAGACCCATTTCACGACGGATTCACCTGACTTCGGCGGGCTCACGACCGGCGCGCCTCGCATGTGGGAGACCGGCGTGAACATGCCGGAAGTTCCGCGGTCCGCAGTGATCCGGTTGCGCATCACTTCCAGAACTTCTGCCATGGAGCGGGGCTCTGAAACGAGGATTTTCGTCCTCCAATGGTCGCGGTCGCCTGCGGTGGAAACCATCGTCGCCCGGGCACCTTTGACATTGGGCTTGGCGAAGGCAAGACCGTCGGGAAGAAAGCGATCGGCGAGAGCCGCCCGCGCATAGTTTCCGGCGGGATCCCAGTCGTACTCCATCTCCAGGGCCACCGACTGCGCCACGCCTTCCCCCAGAAGTCGGGAGACCACGTGCAGGGCGCCGTCGATGCCCGCGGAGAGGCCAGCGGTCGTGATTACCTTGCCGGTCTCGACGAATCGCTTGTCGTACACGACCTGCGTATCCGGTCCGCGGAGGTCATCGATCATCCCGTAGGTCGTGGTGACGGTGTGCCCGGAAAGCAGCCCGGCTTTCTGCAGAAGGAAGGCGCCCGTGCAAACCGACACGACGAAGGTGGCTTCTTCGGCTTTCGCCTGGATCCACGCGAGAAGCGGCGCACTGTGGATGGCTTCATCCCAGACGCCGCCTCCGGGGATCAGCAGGACATCGGCTTTCGGGCTGTGATCGAAGGTGAAGTCCGGGACCACCTTCTCGCCGAATACCGCTGTGAGTGTCTCCGGCCGCTCGGCCACGGTGTGGACCAGCAAGCCAGCCGTACCGAAGACCTCCCATGGGCCGGCGAAATCGATGAGCTGGGCGCCGTTGAACAACAGGATCGCCACTCTGGGAGGACTGCCCTCGGCGCCCGCGGCCGGGATCAGGGTCATCCCGCAATTCGGACACGCGCCGGGCTTGTCGAAAGTTCTCTTGTCGCACGGCAGTCCGCAGGGAGGGCAAATGTACGCTTTGCCCTTGTCCCCCGTCGCGGGAGCAGCCGCCCCGAACTTGGGATGGAGCAACGCGGTGCTCACGCATGCGCTCGCCACGGTGGCGCGCGCGCTGGAGCGGAGGAAGTGCCTTCGCGAAACCCCCTTCGGAGGAGAATCTTGATCGGTCCTTTCTTGTCCTTCCATTCGAGGTCCGGGCGCACCGCGGAGCTTTGCATGGGCTCTCCTGATCTCAGGATCTCCTTGTCGAGCAGAGACCCCGAAGCGGCCTCCTGTTGACATCCTACAAGAGCATACGCAGGGAATGTGGCAGAGTTTCGGAGGTCTATCCCCAGTTTGCGATGACTTGCGGCTGCGCCGGAGGACTGCGAATTCGTTAATCGAATAACGAAGTGGTAGCCCCAACGGGAATCGAACCCGTCTCGCGCCGCGCAGGCGCGGAAAACAATAGTCGCCTTGAGAGGGCTGAGCCAACGAACGAGGTGAGTTGGTAGCCCCAACGGGAATCGAACCCGTCTCGCGCCGCACAGGCGCGGAAAACAATAGTCGCCTTGAGAGGACTGGGCCAACGAACGAAGTGAGTTGGTAGCCCCAACGGGAATCGAACCCGTGCTTTAGCCTTGAGAGGGCTACGTCCTAACCGCTAGACGATGGGGCCACGTCGCGGAAGCGCGGAGAATAACACAGGCCGCCCGGGCCCGGCCAAGGCGAACTTGACTCGCTACGCCGTCCGGAGCTTCTCGACGACCCGCCTCAACTTCGCGTCCGCTTCCTTTCCGACCGCGGCGAGATCCGGATCCTGATCGAGGCCTCCCGGCTTCATCATCTCCGCGGGATTGACGACGCGAACCACGCAGCGCCCGGGTCCGGCTTCCTCGACGACGACGTTGCACGGAAGGAGCAGCCCCGCTTCCGGGCGTTTTTCCAGGGCGCGATAGGCGAGCGACGGGTTGCACGCACCGAGAATCACGTAAGGTCGGAAGTCCTTGCCGAGTTTCTCCGAGAACGCCTTGTGCACGTCGACGCGCGTGAGGATGCCGAACCCTTCCTCCTTGAGCGCGGCGGTCGCCCGTTCGATACCCGCGTCGACCGTTTCCGAGAGACTGACGTCCCAACCGACGGTTTCCATGAGCGCCTCCCGCGGGCAACATGGCACATCGATGGGCCGGCTTCCACGTGCAGACTCATCAGACGTGACCGTCCCGCCGGGTCAGGGAGGGGATTCGACGGACGCCGGCCGGACCGGGGCCACCGGCTGGATCTTCGACGACCCGCGAGAACCCGCGCTGACGATCACGGTCGCGGGGTTCGACGTTCCGCCCGCATCCGTCGCCGTGTACGTGAAGGCGTCGGAGCCCGAAAAATCCGGTCCCGGGGTATAGGTCGTGATCCCGTCCACGATCGGCGTCAGCGTTCCATGCTGCGGAGGAGTCTCGATCGCGTACGTGAATGACGCCCCCGGAAGACCGGGATCGTGCGCGGAGAGAGCGATCGCCACGGGCGCTCCGGCATCCGTGAAGACGACCCGGTCGTCGGCCGAGGGAGGCGGAGAAAGAGCGAACACGGTTCCCCAACCGAAGAGGCCGTCGCTCATCGTCGTCCCGTAGAGGCGCCCGGCGGAATCGGCGGCCACGCCGCCCGCCGGAAGCCCTCCGTCGAATCCGCCGGCGAAGGAATACAGGAGCCGAAAGGCGAAATCAGAGCCGGCCGGAGCGAGCTCGAAAATCGTCCCCGCGCCCGATTCTCCTCCGGCCGCCGCCGTGCCGATCAGATCTCCGGACGAATCGATGATCAGGGACGCGTAAGGAAGCGCGCCGTCGTTCCCGTCCTGGAACGCGTACAGGGTGCGATAGACCGGCGATCGGGACACCGACGAGATCTCGAACACGGTTCCCCAGAGACCGGCCGCGGGGTTTCCGGACGCCGTGCCGAAGAGGTTCCCCGCCCGGTCGGAGACGAGCCCCCCGACCGGAAAGGCCCCGTCTCCGCCGCCGCCGAGGGCGTGGAGGACCGAGAACGAATACCCGGCGTTCCCGCGGGCGAGCTCGAAGACGGCGCCGTCGCCGGACGGGCCTCCCCCGGCGGCGGTTCCGAAGAGATTCCCGAATCGATCGCGGAGGAGCGGCGCCTCCGGGAAAGCCCCGTCCGCGTTCGTTCCGGAGGAAACCGCGGAAAATGCGTAGAGCGTCGTCAGCGAATACCCCGATGGTCCCGCCCCGAGCTCGAAAACCGTTCCGGATCCGCCGGCGCCTCCGCGCGCCGTCGAGCCGTACAGATTTCCCGCGCGGTCGATCACGAGACCGGCGACCGGCTCGGCGCCGTCCTCCCCGCCCGAGAAGGAATAGAGCCTCCGGAACGCGTAGGAAGAATCGGTTCGGACGAGCTCGAAGACGGTTCCCGCGCCGGAATCACCGCCGGCCGACGCCACGCCGTAGAGGTTTCCGTCGGGATCGGCGGTCAATCCCGCAAAAGGCTGGGATCCGTCGCTTCCGTTGGTGAACGAGTAGAGCACCTGGAGCGAGCCGGCTCCCCCGCC
>DASTIQ010000160.1 GCA_035717485.1 Thermoanaerobaculia bacterium
ACCGGATTCCCTACGCGGAGGCGAAACGGCTCGGCTCGATCCAGGAAGGGATTCTCGAGGAATTGACCCGAGGCGTGAGGACCGTCGACGAGGTGGATTTCGAGAAGGCCGATCGGCTGATCGAGGAGCGGTTGCCCGAGGACGTGCTCGCGTCGGAGAGCTGACGCGGGCGTTCGGCGGGTGAACAAGAAAGAAAAGGGCCGGGACATCCGTCCCGGCAGTATCGGGTTGGTTTCGAGGGCACGATGTAGCGCATCACCCGAAGGTCTCAGGTTCGGCGGCCGGAGGCCGCGTGCCAGCGTCGAGCTGAAACTCGTGGTTCGCGAAGCGAAGCGTGCCGCCCGAAAGGGCGAGACTCCTTCACCATGCTCCGTCACCTCCACGGAAAGAACATGGACGAAAAAACGAACGATGTCTCGTGAACCGAATGACACGAACTGCCGGCTGACTTTCTGATGGGAAAGATAGAATGCCGTCTTCAGGAGAGTCCCCCGTGAGCCTCCCTGCCGGCACGCGTCTCGGTCCCTACGAGATCCTCGCCCCGCTCGGCGCGGGCGGAATGGGAGAGGTCTACAAAGCTCGGGACACGCGGCTCGGCCGGGATGTCGCGGTCAAGGTGCTGCCTTCGCACCTGTCGGACGGTCCTGACTTGAAGGTCCGATTCGAACGTGAAGCGCGCGCGATCGCGGCGCTCTCTCACCCGCACATCTGCGCGCTCTACGATGTCGGCAGCCACGACGGAATGGAATACCTCGTCATGGAGCTGATCGAAGGGCAGGTCCTCTCCGGGCGACTCGAAAAGGGAGCGCTTCCGACGGAGCAGGTTCTGAGGTTCGGCGTGCAGATTGCCGACGCGCTCGACCGTGCGCACCGCGCCGAGATCATTCATCGGGATCTGAAGCCCGGGAACGTCATGCTGACGAAGTCAGGTGTGAAGCTCCTCGATTTTGGCCTCGCGAAGATGGCTGCCACCGAGAAGCCGTCTTCCGATCTGTCTTCCCTTCCCACGCAGGCGGAGGCGAGCCGGCCCTTGACCGAGAAGGGCACGATCATGGGTACGTTCCAGTACATGGCGCCCGAGCAGGTCGAAGGGAAGGACGCCGACGCTCGGACGGACATCTTCGCTCTCGGCTGTCTCCTCTACGAGATGACGACGGGGAGGAAGGCATTCTCGGGGACGAGCCGCGCGAGCCTGATCGGCGCGATCATGAATTCGGAACCGCCGTCGATCTCCTCGATCCAGCCGATGACGCCTCCCGCCCTCGACCACGTCGTCCGCCGCTGCCTGGCGAAGGAGCCAGACGACCGCTGGCAGAGCGCGGCGGACGTTGCGAGCGAGCTCCGCTGGGTGGCCGAGGCGGGCTCGCAGGCCGGCGCGCCGGCAACCGTCGTCTCGCGGCGAAAGACGCGCGAGAAACTCGCATGGACGGCAGTCGCGGTAGCGGCCGCTGCCCTGGCCATCGTCCTCGTTCGACGGCCGCCGAGCGAGACTTTCCGGACGCGCTCCTTTCTTCTGCCGCCGGAGAAGGTCGAGTTCGATACGAGTGGCAACAATTGTGCTTCCCTCACCATTTCTCCGGACGGTCGCAACGTCACTTTCGCCGCCAGAGGCGCCGACGGTAAAGTCATGCTCTGGCTCCGGTCGCTCGACGAGCTCACCGCCCGTCCGATCCCCGGAACGGAAGGCGCGAGCTTCCCCTTCTGGTCGCCCGACAGCCGGTCGCTGGCGTTTTTTGCAGACGGCAAGCTCCTGAGGGTAGACCTTGCGGGCTCTCCGCCGCTGGCGATCTGCGACGCCCCGAACGGCCGCAGCGGCTCGTGGAGCCGTGCCGGCATCATCCTGTTCTCGCCCGACACGAATACGGAGATCTTTCAGGTACCGGCCGCCGGCGGACCGGCCACACCCGTTACCAAGCTCGATATCACCGGGGGCGAGACGACTCATCGTTGGGCCGCGTTCCTGCCCGATGGGAAACGCTTCCTCTATACGGCCGGTTCCCACTCCGCCGGGGCGAGAAGCGAGAGCAACGCCATTTATCTCGCCGCTCTCGGCTCGCAGGGGCGCACGCGTCTCCTTCAGGCGCGGTCGAACGTCGCTTACGCCTCGGGTTTCCTTTTCTCCATGCGTGAACATGTCCTGCTGGCGCAGCGATTCGACGCCGACAGCGGGCGCTTGAAGGGCGACCCGGTTCCGCTGGCATATGGCGTCCAGTACGAGCCGAGTTTTTTCCGAGGAGACTTCTCGACCTCCGACAACGGCCTCCTCGTATATGCGACGGGCGCCGCAGATGCGGGAGCGCGCCTGCGCTGGTTCGACACCTCGGGCAAGCCGCTGGGTGAACCGTTCGGCGAAGCGGCGGAATACAGACAGATCGCGGTGTCGCCCGACGGCTCCCGCATCGCGGCGACGATCGCTGACCCGGTCAAGGGTCTGCCCGAAATCTGGCTCATCGATTCCCGCGGCGTGCGGACGCGCTTCACCTTCGGCGCTCCCGCGTTCTCGCCCGTCTACTCCTCCGATGGGACTCGCATCGCCTACGCGAAGGGTTCAGGAATCTATGTCCGGCCGGCAAACGGAGGAGGCCAGGAGGATTGGGTCTACCATTCCGACGCCCAGACGGGACCCAGCGACTGGTCTCGCGATGGACGGTTCATCGCATTCGACTACGTGAAGCCGGGCAGCAAGACCAAGCAGGACATCTGGATCCTTCCTCTTTTTGGAGATCGCAAGCCCTATCCTTTTCTCGCGACGGAATTCCTCGAGCAGGGCGCGTCCTTCTCGCCGAACGGAAGGTGGATCTCATACCTTTCGGATGAATCGGGGCGGCCGGAGCTTTACGTCGCGGCCTTTCCCGGCCCCGGCGGAAAGTGGCAAGTCTCCACCGAGGGGTCGGCGGGAGGGAGCTGGCTCTCGGCCGGCAAAATCGCCTTTGGATCCCTGGACGGGCGGGCCTTGGTGGTCGATGTCGAAGAGAGCGCCGGGGGACTGGAGGTCGGCGCTCCCAGGGTCGTTTTCAAAGTCCCGCCCACCGACAGCGCTCCGGCCGTGCCGCTGGACGGCCAGCGCCTTCTCCTGGCTGTCCATTCCGAGACAACGGAGACCCCGCGGGTCGTCCTCCTCACGAACTGGATGGCCGGGCTGAAGCAAAGATGAGTCTGGCGTCAGGAACGAGAGCAGACCGCCGTCAGATCTTCTCAGGCAACACAAAGCCCTGACCGTCGGAAGTTCCCCGGCCGCCGAACTTGCTGTCTCACGACGGCGCAAGTTCAAACAAAAGCTTCAAAATAGGAAAAAGGCCGAGTCACCGACTCGGCCGTATCGCGATTGGTTGCGGGGGCAAGATTGAGTTTCGCCCTTCGGGCGGCACGCTTCGCTTCGCGAACCACGAACTTGCCGTCTCACGACGGCGCAAGTTCGTATTTCGGAAGACTTCGAAGCACCGCTGACCCGAAATCCGAGCACCGAAGGTGCGAGTCAATAAAGGCTTCGAAACATGAAAAAAGGCCGGGACATCCATCCCGGCCATTTCGAATTTGGTTGCGGGGGCAAGATTTGAACTTGCGACCTTTGGGTTATGAGCCCAACGAGCTACCAGACTGCTCCACCCCGCGTCAGGGAGAGGCAATCTATCGGAGCGGCCGAAGCGTGTCAAGAATGGGCCGAAAAAGCCGCGCGGGCCGGCCTGGGCCGGGTATCGAACGGGGGAATCCGCGGGATCGATGCGCCTCGGATGATCGAATCGCGCTCTTCGCCCAGACCGGTTCATCCCCTGCGAATCCCTCTCCGAGCCGCCAGGAGGCCCGCCGCACCGAGCCCGCAGAAGATCCCCAGGATCACGGGCTCCGCCACGGCGAGCCAGCCGGCGGGAGTCGCCGGGGAAAGCAGGCGAGCGAGACTTCCGGGGAGGTCGAACGGCCGGGGATGCGCGCCGCGCATCGCCTTGAGCGCGTCGAGCAGCGCGGCGGCGACGACTGCCGTGCCGACCCCGACGATCGCGATCCCGCCGGCGACGGCGGCCAGCGCACCGGCGGATATGGGGCCTCTCGGATGGACCTCCTCGATCTCGAAATCGGGCTCGCGCACGCTCGGGGGAACGAATCGGGCGAGCATGACGAGCCCGGGAACGGATGCGGCGATCGTGGCGACGAAGAAGGGCGTCCAACCGATCGCGTCGACGAGGATCCCGGCGGGCGCGCCCGCGAGCGTTCGGCCGAGGGCGAAGATGCTCGCGAAGAGCGCATATTGCGTCGCCGAGAACCGCTTCTGGGTGAGGCGGATCAGGAAGACGTCGAGGGCGCCGGTCGCCATCCCCTGGCATCCCGTCTCGAGCGCCGTCGCCGCGTACATGAGGATTCGATGGGAGAAAGGCTGGGCTCCCCCGCTCGCCGGCCCGGCACAGGCGCCGAGGCCCGCCGCGCCGATCCGGTCGACGGCGATGTATCCGACGCACGCGACCGCCTGCAGCATTCCGAAGATCCAGAGGGCGCGCCCGATTCCGATCCGCCGCGTGAGGGCCGCCCCGAAGATCGTTCCGGCGATGATGCAGATCAGGCCGATCGTGGCGGTCGCCAGACCCACGTCGGCGGGGGAAAAGCACTTCTCGATCAGGAAGGGGCGGATCAGCGCCGTCGCCATGTTGTCGCCGAGCTTGTACAGGAGGATGAACGCGATGATCTCCGGCGCGCGGGGTTTCCGGAACAGGGACACGAACGGATCGAAAACCGCCGCGCGGAGAGTCGGAGGAGGCTGGATGCGCGCGGGAGGCTCGGGCGACGCGACGACGACGCCCGCCAGGGGCACGTACAGGAGGGCGAGTCCGATGAAGACGGCCGGCCATCCGAACTTCTGGCCGATCGTGATCGCGACGGCGCCCGCCGTGAGCATCGCGACCCGGTAGAGGGCGACGCGGCCTCCGACCGCGACGCCCAGCTCGTTCTTTTCGAGGACCTCGACGGCGTAGCCGTCGATCGCGATGTCCTGGCTCGCCGAGGAGAACGCGATGAAGATCGCGAGAGCGGCGACGACCGGGACGGTCGGGCTCTCCGCCTCGCGCGCGAGTCCGAGGAGCCCCGCGATGAGCAGGATCTGGAAGAGCAGCATCCAGGACCGTTTTCGGCCGAGGAACGGCAGCCGGTAGCGGTCCATCAGCGGCGCCCAGAGGAATTTCAGGGTCCACGGCGCCTGGGCCAGCGTGAAGAGCCCGATCGTCTTGATGTCCACGCCCCGGTACTTGAGCCACGCGGGAAGAGCGATCCAGACGAGCCCGAGCGGCAGCCCGGAGGAGAACGACTGGAGAACCACGGCGCCGATCCGCCAGGAGCCGGCCGCCGCGCGCAGGCTCGCGGCCGCGCCGACGCGCTTCCGGGAGTCCGTCATCGATCCGGTCGTCGCCCGATCGCGCTCACTCTGGAGAGGTGTTGACGATCGCCCAGAAGACCAGATCCGTCGCCTTCGGCTCCTTGCCGAGCATCCGGACCATCGAGGCGATCTGCCCGCGGTGATACGAGGCGTGGTTGACCGCGTGCCGGAAGACCGCCCAGACCGGCACCCTCTTCGTCTTCCCCTGGAGGTTCGTGTAGGCCAGGATCTTCTCGCGGTCCGCCGCGGAGGACTCCCGGACGCGCTCCGCGAGCGTCGTGTCGGCCGCGCGGAGCATCGCGACCGCCTCCTCGCGCCGCGGAAGATCGGCCGCCGTCAGGAGCCGCTCCGGCGACCGGCCGGCGAACCGTTCGTCCCAGGCGCGGGTCGCGGAGGCGAGGTGGGCGAGCGTGTCGGCCACCGAAGGCCACCCGCCGCCGAGAACGCGGGCGTACTCCTCCTCGGAGAGCGTTTCGACGGACGCGATCATCCGGTCGTTCGCCCAGGCGTTGTAGGCGTAGAGATCGGCGAGGTCGTCGCGGATCAGCATCGGGGATCTTCGACGATCCGGTGAGAGAGCGTTCCGAGCCCCTCCACCGCGAGCGAGATCGAGTCGCCGGGCCGGAGCCACTGGTCGTGCGTGATCTTCGAGCCGTTCAGCTCGAGGAAGCAGCCCGTCCCGACCGTCCCCGAGCCGATCACGTCGCCCGGGTAGAGCGTCACGCCGTCGCCCGCGCGCTCGAGGATCTGCGCGAACGTCCAGTTCATCTGATCCGCGTTCCCCGACGAGACGCGGACGCCGTTGACCTCGGCGGTCATCCCGGCGTGGAAGACGTTTCCCGACGGAGAGGCCGTCAGCCGCGGCGCCAGCTCGTCGATCGTGACGAGCCATGGCCCGATCGCGGTCGCGAAGTCCTTCCCCTTGGCGGGCCCGAGATTGAGCTTCATCTCCTCCATCTGGAGGGCCCGCGCCGAGAAGTCGTTCATGATCGTATAGCCGAAGATCGCCGTGTCGGCTTCGGTGACCGAAGGATTCCGGACCTCGCGGCCGACCACGACGGCGATCTCGAGCTCGAAATCGAGAAGCTCGAGCCGGCGGCGTCCGACGCGCAGCTCCCCCGGGCCGATGACCGCCTGGTGGTTCGTGAAATAGAAGACCGGAAAGGCGTCGAACTCCTCGATCATCGGAAGGCCGCGGTTGCGCCGCGCGGTTTCGACGTGCTGCCGAAAGGCGTATCCGTCGCGCATCGACGGAGGTCGTGGGATCGGAGCGAGGAGCCTCGCTTCTTCCGGCGGAACGATCGCGCGCCCGGGAACCGGGCCGGCGACGACGCTCCGGGCGAGTGGCAGGAGCGCCGCTGAGCGCCGGACGAGCTCGAGCATCGGCACGTTCAGCTCCGGGACGAGCAACCCGAAGGCGACGATTCCGCGTTCCGTGACGGCGCCGATCGCCTCGGTGCCGCCGCGCTCGAAGGTGACGAGCTTCATCGCGGGCATTCTACAATCCGCGCATGCCCGCAGCCGACGGACTCCCGCGTTCGTGTTCGCGCCCGGCGCCGCCCTCGTCGTCGTCCGCTTCCGGCGTTCCGCGTCTCCGATGATCTTGCGGAAGGTTCGGCGCGGCTGATACATTCGCCGCCCGGATCGATCACATGTCCGAATACACGGCGATCTTCGACGCGCGGGGCGGCCACTACAACCTCGCCAACCAGCGATATCCGCTCGCCCGCGCCGAGGAAGCGCGGGCGGTCCTCGAACATCTGGAGCTTCCGCCGGCGGGAAGGGCGCCGTGGCTCGATCTCGCGGCCGGCGGCGGGTACCTCGCCGAGCGTGCCCGCGCGGAAGGATTCGGCTCCCCCGCGTTCGCGTGCGACGCGTCCCTCCCCTTTCTCCGGGAATCGACCGGGTACCGCGGCCGCGCGATCTCGCAGTACGAGCGGCTGCCGTTCGGCGAACGGACGTTCTCGGCGGCCGGGTGCCTCGCCGCGCTCCATCACGCCGAGGATCCCGCCGCCGTCGCCGCCGAGATGCTCCGCGTGATCACGCCGGGAGGTCGCGCGGCGATCGGCGACGTCGCGCCGGGCTCCGCTCCCGCCGCCTTCCTGAACGGCTTCGTCGACCGGCACACGGACACCGGACATCACGGACGATTCGTCCCGGCGGAGCACCTGGGCGCCGCGTTCGCTTCCGCCGGGGGACGGCGAGTTCGCATCGAAGATCGGGAGGTCGCCTGGCATTTCCCTTCGCGGGAGGCGGCCGTCGACTTCTCCCGGGAACTCTTCGGCGTTCGGCCCGGGACGACCGACGAACAGATCGCCGAGGGGCTCGCCCTTGTCGGGCTCGCGGGAGACGCGCCGGACGTGCGCCTCCCCTGGAGGATGGTCTTTGTCTCCGCCGAGCGCTGAAGGAACCGCGGCGACGCTGCTCGAGGCCCTCGCCTCGGCCGCTCGCCGGGCTCCGTCGAAAACCGCCCTTCGACGCGGCGCCGACGCGCTCACGTACGACGGGCTCCTCCGCGAGATCGACGAGCGGGCGGCGAGGATCTCGGCGCGCAAGGGGTGGATCGCGCTCGACGCGTCGGATCCGGTCGCCTTCGTCGCGGGCCTCTTCGCGGCGCGCGCCGCGGGACGAGGAGCGATCGCCCACGGCGCCCAGGTTCCCGCGCTCCTTCGGGAGCGCCGCGAAGCGCTCCTCGCGGGCTGGAGGGCGGCCGAAGGGGTCGAGGCGACCGTCTTCTTCTCTTCGGGGAGCGTCGGCGACGGGAGGGCGATCCCGCTGGGCGACCGTCCGCTGCTCGCCGCCGCCACGGGTTATCCCCGCCCCCCCGAGATCGTGGAGACGGACCGGGTCGCCGTCGGGGTGTCGACGGCGCACGTCTTCGGGCTCGTGCGCGGCACGCTCCACCCGCTCATCCTCGGCGCGGAAGTCGTCTTCTTCTCGCCCCGACGCGATCCGCTCGCCGAGGCGGAGGCGCTGGGCGCGACGGTGGCCCTGCTCGCCGGCCCGCACGTGAAGCTCGCGGCGCGCTCCTCGCGGCGGACCCGGCTTCGCGCGGTCTTCTCCGGGGGCGGGTCGATCCCGGAAGAGGCGGTCGCCGCCGTCGAGCAGCGCCGCGGGGTGCCCGTTCGGCTCGGGTACGGGCTGACGGAATCGGCGGGGCTCGGATCACGCCAGAGGCTCTCCGAACGCCGCCGTCCGGGAACGAGCGGCCGACCCGCGGCCGGTCTGGCGGTCTCGATCGTCGATCCGGAGACGGGCGCCGACCTGCCCCCCGGCGAGACGGGGGAAATCCGACTCGCCGGAGACAGCGTCTTTTCCGGTTACGCCGGTCCCTCGGCCGCGGACCCGTTCGACGGACGCGGACGGCTCGCCACGGGCGATCTCGGCTACTTCGACGACCAAGGAGAGCTGGTCGTGCGGGGACGACGCGAGTTTTCCCTCGTCATCCAGGGACGGACCGTGTGCGCCGAAGAGATCGAAATGGCGATCGCCGAGCATCCATCGGTCTCGGACGTGGCCGTTTCCCCCGATGACGACGGGTTCGCCGTGCTCTTCGTGCCGAACGAGAACGAACCGGGCGGCGTGGAGACCGTTCGCGAATTCGTGCAGCTCCGGCTGCCGGCCTTCGCCCGGCCCCGGAAGGTCGTTTCGGTCGAATCGCTTCCCCGAAACTCCTCGGGAAAGCTCGATCGGCGGATCGTTTCCTCGTGGCTGGCGTGAGAAGCGCCACGGGGATCCCCGCCGCTCCGACTCCCTTCTACCTGTATGAGCCGGAGCGGCTGGCGGCCGACGCCCGCCGGTGGAAGGATGCCGCGGCCGGGCGCGCCCGGCTGTTCTATCCCTACAAGACCAACCGCCATCCGCCCGTCCTCGACTTCCTCGCGCGCGAAGGATTCGGCGCCGAGATCAACATCGCCGCCGATCTGCCCGACGCCCTCGCCCGGGGCCTCTCGGGAGATCGGCTCCTCGTCCAGGGCCCGGCGAAGGGAGCGGAGCTCGTCGACCGCGTCATCGCCGCCGGGGGAACGCTCGTCGCCGACGGCCCCGAAGACCTCGCGTCGATCCTCGTGCGGGCGCGGGAAGCGGGCCGTCCGCCACGGTACCTGATCCGCCTTCGGACGCCGGAGGCGCGACTCGGGCAGCGCGCGTTCGGCTTCGATCCCGAGGACGTCGCGGAGCTCGCTCGAAGGGCTCTTCGCTCGGGCGGGCCTCCCCGGGGGATCGCGTTCCACCTCGGAACCGGAATTCCGAGCTCCGCGCCCTATCGCGCGTCGCTCCGCACCGCCTTGCGGACCGCGCGCGCTCTGCGGGAGATCGGGGCGCCTCCCGCAGTCGTCGACGTCGGCGGAGGCTTCAGCTCGCCGGCGGAAACGCGCTTCGACGACCGCGGCCGGACGCGGCGGGCGGCATGGACCGATCCGGAGAAGATCGTGCGCACCCTCCGCGCCGACGCGCGGCGATCGATCGGAGAGGTGGAGGTCTGGATGGAGCCGGGACGGGCGATCGTCGCCGGGGCGTTCCGGCTCGTCTGCACGGTGCTGCGCGTCCGCGGCGGCCGAGAGGTGTTCGTCGACGCGAGCCGGATGGCGCACGCCTTCTTCGTCGCGCGCGGCTCGCACCCGGTGACGTTCCTTCCGAAGCGTCGCGGCCGCCCGGTCGATCTCGTGATCTCGGGTCCGCTCGGGACGGACCTCGACGTCCTCGTCCGGCGGCTGCGCGGGGTGGCGCCGAAGGAGGGGGACACGGTCGTCTTCGGCGGCGTGGGCGCGTACAACCTGATCGCAGCGAATGAGTGGGCGGGGCCCATTCCTCCGGTGGTCACCGCCTGATCCGGCTTCCCCTCGGAAATCGCGTCGCGGCCACGGACGCGACTCAGTTCCCGTCAGCCTGGAGGCGCGTCGAGGCGAAGCCCGGCGGGAGGGGCGGCCTCCGAAAATGTGAGAAGTCGGTCGGGCCCTTCGCATCGCGGGGGACCCTGCGCGAAGTAACCGAGCGCAGGTCTCGCGATGCGGGAGCGGGAGCGTCGGCGAGGGAGTGGCGGGTTCGCGGTCGAGTCGCTCGTTCGACGAGCCGCGAACCCGTCACGCGCTCCCGTTCTCCGAGCCAGCTCCCGCGACGGATGTATCGCCGCGCCGGCCTACAGGACGAAGGGGATGGGAATCGTCATCCAGGTCTTGACGGGAACCCCGTCCTTCATCGCCGGCCGGAACGTCCACTGGCGGACCGCTTTCTGCGCCGCCTGCGTGAGTCCCATGTTCCCGCCGGCCTCGCGTACCGTGCGGATGTCGGCCACGCGTCCCGCCTCCGTGACGAGAACGGCGAGGACCACGGTGCCGCTGATGTTCATCCGCCGGGCGACGGGAGGGTACTCCGGCTTGACGACGCTCACGATCTGCGGGGGATTGTCGACTTCGGAAATCGACACGAGGTCTCCGCGGCTGACCGTCGGCGCCGCGGGCGGCGGGGCGGCTGCCGTCCCGATCGGAATCGGGGCCGGCCGGAGATTGGCGACCGGCGGAGCCCCCGCCGCCCGGGCGGGCGCCGCCGGGGGAAGGGCGATCGGCTTCGGCGCGGTGACCGATGGCTCGATCGAGGCAGGCACCGGCTTGAGCGAGGCGGCCCGGGCCTGCGCTTCGGCGCGCGCCTGCTTCGTCTTCTGCTGGGTCTCGTACTTCTTGACCTCTTCGTCGAGGCGCCGCGCGACTTCCGACTTGAACTGGTCGGGGGTCATTCCGGTGGTCGGCGGGGCGGGAGCGGGGGCCGGGGCCGCGACCGGAGCGGGGCGCGGCGGGGGCGGAGCCGGTTTCGGTGCCTTGAGACTCAGCAGATAGCCGGAGACGCCGAGGACGGCGATCGCGATCGCGGCGCCGACGACGATCTTGACGACGGGGGACCGCTTCGGCTCGGGCGTCTCGACGGCGGCGACGGGAACGCCGAACCGGGGCGTGACCACGAGGCGCGGCGGCCGCGCGGTCACCGCCGGGCGCGGGTACTTCAGCGCGTCGAACGCGGCTTCCTCGTTGCGCTTCTTCTGCTCTTCGGCGATGTCGCGCTTCAGGAGGTTCGTGAGGAAGAACGCGAAGTTGAACGTCGAGGGGGCGTAGCGGCCCGAGAAGAGGAGCTTGCCGAGCTCGCGGCGGAGCGCGCCCGCCGTCTCGTAGCGCGCGTCGGGAGCTTCCGACAGCGCGACCTTCAGCACGGCGGCGATGTCGGGAGGGATCGCCTCGCCCGACCCGAACATCCTCGCGGAGCCGACGGCATCGGCGGCCCGGGCTTCCGGGGGCGGGGCGCCGGCGAGCAGCGTGAAGAGGATCGCGGCGGTCGAGTAGACGTCGCCGGTCTTCGCCGCCTTTCCCGACGAGCGAACTTCCGGAGCGAGATACGGGTCGAGCAGCTTCTGGATGGCGGGAGTGCGCCGGGACGCGAGCACCCCTTCCGACAGGCCGAAGCCGACGAGTCGCGTCTCGCCTTCGTCGGAGATCTCGACGAATCCCGGCCACACGAGACCGTGCAGGGTGCGCTCGCCGTCGATCAGGCTGTTGTAGGCGTGATCCAGGCCCGTCGCGATCTTCTCGGCGATCAGGAGCGAGTGCTCGGGAGGGATGGGAAACGGCTTGGAGTGCGACGCTTCGAGGAGGGCGTCGAGCGTCCGGCCGCCCGGTTCGCGGTACGCGAGAAAGGCGTCTCCCTCCACCGAGTCGAGCTCGACGTCGCGGGCGATCGTGGGATTCTTCAGGAAATCGTGCACCGCGCCGTTCTGCTCGATCGCGATCAGGACCGGCTCGGAGTCGAGTCCCGCCGCGTCGAAGATCCGGAGACGGAAGAACGCTTGGGCGTCCTCGATCTTTCGCGCGCGATAGACCTTTCCGAGCGCGTCCGTGCCGAGCTTTTCGGTCAGCAGATACGCCCCGAACAACCTCGGGATCAGCTCGTTCTCGGCCATGGGGGGTGGCGCCGGAAGGTAGCACGCGCCCGCCCCCCGGTCAATTCGGCGGTTCCTCCGGCGGCGCGTCCGACGCCGCCGCGTTGGCGCGGCTCTTCTCGATCATCGCGAGATGGTCCGCGTAGGTTCGCGAGAAGTAGTGCCCCCCGTCGCCGCGCGCGACGAAATAGAGATCGCGGCTCGCGGAGGGAGCCACCGCCGCTTCGAGCGCGGCGGCCCCCGGGTTGCAGATCGGCCCGGGAGGGAGCCCTGCGTAGAGGTAGGTGTTGTAGGGCGAGTCGACGTCGAGGTCCGATCGCCGGAGCTTTCCCGTCCATTCGCGGCGCTCCTGCAGCGCGTAGATGACGGTGGGATCGCACTGGAGCCGCATGCCGATCTTCAGGCGGTTCAGGTACACGGCCGCGACGTGCGGCCGCTCCTCGGGAAGGGACGTCTCCTTCTCGACGAGCGACGCCACCGTCACCGCCTGGCGCACGGTCAGGCCGAGCCCTTCCGCGCGCCGGGTGAGCTCCGGCGTGAAATGCCGCCGGAAGTTCTCGACCATCGTGGAGACCACTTCGCGCGTCGGTGTCGATCGCGTGACCACGTAGGTGTCGGGGAAGAGGAACCCCTCGAGGTCGGGCGCGGCGAGCGGCGGCCCCGGAAGCAGGTTCGGCTCGCGCGACGCGCGGCGGAATCCCTGCTCGGTCCCGATCCCCTGCTGGACGAAGAGCGCGAAGCACTCGGCGTTCGTCAGCCCTTCCGGAACGACGACGACGTGCCGGACGACCTCTCCCCGTTCGAGGAGATCGATCGCGCGGTCCAGCGGCTCGCCCGCCGAGAACGAGTACTCCCCCGCGCGAAGAGGGACGCCGTGGCGGAACGTGCGATAGTAGATTTCGGCGAGCAGCGCGTCCCGCGCGATCCCCTTCGCCTGCAGCGTCCGGAAGATCTGGCGCGTCGGCGTTCCGATCGGAAACTCGACGACGACGCGCTCCGCCGAGCCGGGCCGCCGCGGCGAGCGGATCCAGAGATAGCCGATCGCGAGGACGACCGTCGCGAGAAGACCCAGGAGGAAGACGATGCGGCGCCCGCGGTGCCGGATCATCGCTCTCGATCGCCGGCCCGCGCCGAGAGGAAGTCGTCGAGGAGAACCGCCGCCGCGGCGGCATCGATCTCGGCGGACGGATAGCGGTCGGCCGCCGCGCGGGAGGTGAGGTGCTCGTCGACGAACTCGACGGGGAGCGCGAGGGCGTCGGAGAGCTTGCGGGCGAAGGAGCGCACGCGGGGGGCCAGCGCGTTCTCGCGGCCGTCGGCATGATGCGGAAGCCCCACGACGAGCCCCTCCACTTCCTCAGTCCGCGCGAAATCCCCGATTTCCCCGATCGCGGCCCGGTCGCTCGTCCGGAGCACGGTCTTCCGGGGGGTCGCGATCAGGCCGGTCGCGTCGGACGTGGCGAGCCCGATCCGCCGCTCGCCGAAGTCGACCGCGAGGTATCGCACCGAAAAAGAATAGCCGAGAAATCTGGTAAATTGCCCCGCGGAAGGCCCGGCCGCCGCGCGCGCCGGAGAGGGGAATGGCGATCGATCAGGAGACCCGCGAAGCGGGTGTCGCGAAACCGCCGCGAAAATCGCCGGCGGGAACGGAGGCGAAAGAGGCTGCCGGCCGGCGCCCGGCGGGCAAACCCGCGGCGGACGCGTCGGCCCTCCCGGATCCGGAAGTCGCGCGCGAATGGTACCGCGTGATGCAGCTCGGCCGCACGCTCGACGACAAGGCGCCGAACTATCTCAAGCAGGGGCTCGGCTGGAGCTATCACGCGCCGAACGCGGGACACGACGGGATCCAGCTGGCGCTCGGGCTGACGTTCCGACCCGGCCGCGACTACCTGTTCCCTTACTACCGCGATCTCACGACCTGCCTCGCCGCGGGGCTCACGGTCGAGGAAATCCTCTGGAACGGGATGTCGAAGGCGTCGGACGTCGCCTCCGGCGGCCGGCACATGTCGAACCATTTCGCGAAGCCGGAAATCGGAATCCAGAACACGTCGTCGGCGGTCTCGAACCACGCGCAGCACGCCACCGGGCTCGGCCGCGCGGTGAAGGTGTACGGGCGCGACGCGATCGTCTTCTGCTCGGTCGGCGAGTCGTCGACCTCGGAGGGGTACTACTACGAAGCCGTCAACGGCGCGAGCTGCGAACGGCTTCCAGTCGTCTTCGTCGTGCAGGACAACGGCTACGGGATCTCTGTTCCGAAGGCGGAGCAGACCGCCAACGAATATTCCTCCGACAACTTCCGTGGCTTCCGGAACGTCTCCGTGATTCATTGCGACGGGACCGACGCGTTCGACTCCTTCCGCGCGATGCGCGAGGCGGTCGCGTTCGCCGGCGCGGGGCGGGGATGCGCGATCGTGCACGCCGTCTGCGTGCGGATCGGCCCCCATTCGAACTCGGACCGGCAGGAGCTCTACCGCTCCGCCGAGGAGCTCGCGGCGGCCCGCGCGGCGGACCCGCTCCCGAAGCTCCGCCGCCGCCTCCTCGCCGAGGGGCTCGCGACCGAGGAAGAGCTCGCCGCGATCGACGCGGAGAACGCAAAGGCCTACGACGAGGCCGCCGACCGCGCGCGGCAGGCGCCCGATCCCGATCCGGCCTCGATCTTCGAGTTCGTCTCGCCCGATCCCTGGTCCCCGCCGGACGCGGCCGGAGTCCCCGACGGCAGCGGAGACGAGCTGTCCCTGCTCCAGGCGCTCAACACGACGCTGAAGGAAGAGTTCCGCGCCAACCCCGACACCTTCCTGTGGGGGCAGGACGTCGCCAACAAGGAGAAGGGCGGCGTGTTCAACGTCACGAAGGGGATGCAGCAGGAGTTCGGCGGGATCCGGGTCCACAACGCCCCGATCGCGGAGGACTACATCGTCGGGACGGCGAACGGCTTCTCCCGGTTCGACGACAAGATCCGCGTCGTGATCGAGGGGGCGGAATTCGCCGATTACTTCTGGCCCGCCGCCGAGCAGATGGTCGAGATGTCGCACGAATACTGGCGCACGCACGGGAAGTTCTCGCCCAACGTGACGATCCGGCTCGCCTCGGGGGGATACATCGGCGGCGGCCTGTACCACTCGCAGAACATCGAAGGATGGCTGACGACCCTTCCCGGCGTCCGGGTGGTCGTGCCGGCCTTCGCCGACGACGCGGCGGGGCTCCTGCGCACGGCGATCCGCTCGCGCGGCGTGACCGCGTACCTCGAGCCCAAGTTCCTCTACAACCTCCCGGCGGCGCGCGCGAAGGTGCCCTCCGGTTTCGCGGTCCCGTTCGGGAAGGCGCGGACGCGGCGGACCGGGACCGACCTGACGATCGTCGCCTACGGCACGCCGGTCCATTTCGCGCTCGAAGCCGCCGTCGCGCTCGAGAAGGAAGGCAAGAGCGTCGAAGTCCTCGACCTGCGCTCCCTGGTCCCGCTCGACATGGACGCGGTGCTCGCTTCCGTGCGGAAGACGAGCCGCGCGCTCGTCGCGCACGAGGACAAGGTCCACGGCGGATTCGGCGGCGAGATCGCCTCACAGATCCAGCAGCAGGCGTTCCCGTGGCTCGACGCACCCGTCGGCCGCGTCGGCTCGGCGTTCACTCCCGTCGGATTCAGCCGGATTCTCGAGCGCGCGATCCTGCCCAACACCGAAAAGGTCCTCGCGGCCGCCAGGGACGTTCTTTCCTACTAGCCGGCGACGGATTCGATCCAGTCGACGAGGGCCGGCCATACCTCGGTCCGCGACGCTCGCGAGACGACGAGGCCCGCGTGGCCGAAGTCTTCCGAGCAGCCGGTGATCCGTCCGAACTCGGCGAATCGCGCGTTCGGACCGAGCTGTCGCGCGAGCGCGCGGCAGGCCGAGGGCGGCGCGAAGAGACGGTCGCCCGATCCGGCGGCGACGAAGACGGGGAACGGAACCGGATGGAGCGCCGCGAGCAGGTCCGGTCCGCCTTTCCAGCGCCAGGACCCCCGGACGTTCCACCCCATCCACTCCGCCATCACCCCGCCCATCTCGTCCTCGCCTCCGAGCCGGAAGAGCCGTGCGGGAAACCGGCCGAGCCCGCGGGAGACGATCGCCGCGAACGCGGCGGCGCTCCGCCGGGCGGCGCCTCCCCGGGGCGAGGGCGTCGCCAGCACGGCGACACCCGCGACCTTCTCGCGCAGTCCGGGATCGGCTCCGATCGCGGCGAGGACGGCCGCGCCGCCCGCCGAATGCCCGACGAGCACCGCGCGGCGGCGCCCCGCGGCCATCCGCAGGGCGGCGGGAACGTCGTGCACGATCTCGTCCCGAAAGCTCCAGCGCGCGGCGAGGCCCGGGCGATCGCTCGCGCCGTGGCCGCGCGGATCGAGCACCCACACCGAGAAACCCCGGTCGGCCAGCGCGCGTCCGAACCCGGTTCCGCGGGTCCCCAGCCAGAAGCGATGATCGGAGAAGGCGCCCGGCACCAGGAGTACCGGGAACCCGTCGTCGGGACCGACCCGGTGGAGCGCCAGGCCGGTTCCGTCCGACGCTCGAACGGCGTGGCGGACGAGGTCTCCTTTCCGCGGCGCCGCCGAGGGCGCCGCTTCGGCTACGATGGCGGCGTGGCGGAGATCGGTCGATTCCTCCTGATCGCCGGTATCGCGATCGCCGCGATCGGCGGACTCGTGCTCGCCGCCGGCCGCCTCGGGGCTCGCCGCATTCCGGGAACGCTCGTCGTTTCCGGCCGTCACGGGACGTTCGTCTTTCCGATCCTGCTCTGCATCGTGCTCTCGCTCCTGCTGACGATTCTCCTCTCGATCTTCAGGCGCTGAGGCGTCTCCGCGCCGCACTGCTATGATCCTCTGGAATGCCCGAAGGCCCCGAGCTCGAATCGGAACTCGATCGCGTCCGCGATTCGATCGACGAAGCGCGCGAAGAGGAACGGGAAGACCGAGGCTTCCTCCGGCGGATCTCCCTCTCGACGGCGCTCGTCGCCGTGCTCGCCGCCGTTGCCGCGCTCCAGGCCGGGAGCACGATCAACGAGGCCCTGCTCGAGAAGAACGAGTCCATGGCCATCCGCAGCGAAGCGTTCGATCTCTGGGCGCAGTACCAGGCGAAGGGGATCAAATCGGCGATCCTCAAGGAGCAGAAACAGACGCTGATCTCTCTCGATCACGTCCCCCAGCCCGCCCTCGACCAGGACATCGCGCGATACCAGAAGGAACAGGACGAGATCGGCGCCGACGCGCGGCGCCGCGAGGATGCGTCCCGGCGGCGGTCCGAGGAAGCCGACCATTTCACGCACCGGCACCACCGCTACGCGTCGTCGGTCGCGTTGCTGCAGGTCGCGATCGCGCTCTCGGCGATCGCCGCCCTCTCGAAGAACCGCACGCTCTGGGCGCTGTCGATCCTGGTCGCGCTCTTCGGCGCGGCGGTCTTCGTGGACGGGTTCCTCCTCTTCTTCTGACCGGGATCGGCGCGCTTTCCATGCCCCCGAGCTCTTCCCGAACCTGATGCGAACCCCCCGGCAGGCGTTCAGGGACTGGATGGTCGGCATCCTGACGCGACCGCGGCGGATCTACCACCGCTACGGCGAAAACGACCTCGTCCGCCTGAGGAAGTACCTCCGGAAGGCGGACGTGATCCTGATCGACGGCGACCAGCGCGTGTCGCAGGCGATCAAGACCCTGACCACGTCCTCCTGGTCGCACAACTGCGTGTACATCGGCGACGAGATCGTCCGCCGCGATCATCCGATGCGCCGCGAGGTCGAGGAACGGTTCGGACGGGAGGCGCGGCATCTCGTCATCGAGGCGCTCGTCGACCAGGGCGTCATCGTCTCGCCCCTGTCGAAGTACGCCAACTTCAACATCCGGATCTGCCGGCCGCACCGGCTCCGCCCCGAGGACGCGCAGATCGTGGTCGACGACCTGATCGCGAAGATCGGCCTGAAATACGACATCAAGAATTTCACCGACCTCGCGCGGTACCTGCTCCCCTTTCACCTCATTCCGGCGCGGTTCCGCGAGGACGCCCTGCATCTCGGAAGCGGACTGGCGACGGAGACGATCTGTTCCTCGATGACCGCGGCGGCGTTCGGCAAGGTCGCCTTTCCGATCCTGCCGACGTACAGGCCGGATCGGCCGAAGACGACCAGCGAACGTTTCAAGGCGGCGCTCCTGGGCCGGCGAAGCCGGCGGGCGTACACCGGGATGTTCCACGCGCGCCATCCGACGCTCGTCGTCCCCCGCGACTTCGACCTCTCGCCCTACTTCGAGATCATCAAGTTCAACGTGATCGAGGACGGGAACTTCGACTATCGGCGAATGAAATGGGACGCCGACGATTCGACGATGAGCGCGACCCTGCCGGAACTCTCCTCGAAGACGTAGTCACGGGTCACGGGTCACGGGTCACGGGTCACGGGTCACGGGTCGATGAATACAACGCGAGATGGCCGGCGCGAGATCTCGTCAACGAGGAGGCGCGGCGAGGCGCGAGCCCGGCGGGATGCGGGTCGCCTGCCGGCGGCTAAGGCGTACTGAGAACGTACGTCGTGCCGGCGGCAGGCCGCACGCGCCCGCCCCGCTCGATGCATCGCCGCGCCAGCCTGCCCTCACAGGTCGCCCGCAGCGACCTGGACGAGGTCGGATGGCCGCACGTGCGCCCCGACCGCCGCGTCCACCTGCTCCCGCGTGACCGCCTCGATCTTCGACGGGAACGCGTCCAGGTACCCGACTCCGAAGCCGTAGGTCTCGGCCATGTCGAGAGCTCCGGCGATTCCCGAATTGGACGCGAGATCCACCTTGAACTTCCCGACGCGCGAGCGTTTCTCGTCGGCCATCTCCTTTTCGGTGACCCCGCCGGCCAGGAACTCGTCGACGACCGACCGCGCCGAAGCGACCGCCCGGGCGAGATTCGCCGGCGCGACCGTCAGGGAGATGGCGAAGGGACCGGAGAAACGCCCCGCCGAGACGCGGGCGTTGATCCCGTAGGTCAGCCCTTCGGTGTCCCGCACGCGTAGGCCGAGCCGCGAGGAGAGCGTCGACTGCCCGAGGGCCGCCACCCCGAGCGTCGTCGCGAAGAAGTCGGGGTCGTTCCGGCGGAGGCGCGAGTCGTGGGCGAGGAGGACGTCCGCATTCACCTTTTCCTTCATCGGCACGACCTCGGAACGCGCCGACGGCGCCGGCACGGCGGGAACCTCGAGCGCCGGCGCTCCGCGCCGCGGCAGCGACGAAACCCGGCCGGCGAGATCTTCCGCCGCCTCTTCGCCGCCCAGATCGCCGACGGCGGCGAGGACCAGGGTCGAAGCCCCGTAGAAGCGCTCGTGAAAGGCATGGAGATCCGCGTCCGTCGCGCGCTCGATCGCGGAGACGATTTCGTCCGCGGTTTCGGCGAAGTACGGGTGGCCGGCCGGATAGATGAGGCGGGAGGCCGCGGTCGAGGAGCGCCAGCCGGTCTGGTCGGAGAGCTGGCGCACGGAGCCGATCAACCTCTCCTTCTCCCGGGCGAGCTCGTCGGGCGGAAACGCCGGCTCGCCGAGCATCTCGACGAGCGCGCCGAACGCGATCGCGCGGTCGCGCGAGAGACACGCGAGCGAAATGTCCATCGTGTCGGGGTCTCCGCCGGAAGCGGAGAACGAGATCGAGACGCCGCGGCTTTCGAGCTCCTCGGCGAGCTCGAGCTTCGACCGGCGGCGCGTCCCCTTTTCCAGCATCTGCGCGGTCAACGCCGCGAGGACCGGGTTCTCCTTCGGCGAATGCGCCGATCCGGCCCGGAGGGTTCCGGAGAGCGCGAGCGTCGGATTGAAATGATTCTCGAGGGTGAGGATCGTCGCCCCGTTGTCGGCGATCCGGCGGGTCGTCCGCTCCGCGAAGCTCTTCTTCACGCCGCCTCCGCTTCGATCTTCGGGACGAACCAGCCCACCGTCGCGAAGTCCTCGTGGAAGTACGTCCGGGCGGCGCGCGCGACGTCCGCCGCGGTCACCTTCTGGACGTTCTCCAGATAGTCCACGTACCAGCGCCAGTCCGCGATCGCGATCGCCTCCGTCAGGCTGCCCGCCACCTGGTCGGTGGTGTCGCGCTCGAAGATCACGTCCGCCTCGATCTGGTTGACCGCCTTCCGGAGCTCCTCCTCCGTGACGCCCTGCTTGACGACGGCGGCGATCTGATCCCGCAGGATCTTCTCCACGCGGGCGTGGTCCGTCCCCGGCGCGAGCGCGGCGAACATCGAAAAGAGCGACGGATCGCGGAGCTGCCAGGAAATGGCGTTGACCGAGATCGCGAGCGACGGCTCGACGAGCGCCTGGTACAGCCGCGAGGTCATCCCGGCGCCGAGAACGTTCCCGAGCACCGCCAGCGGGTAGGCGTCGGGGTGCGCCGCCGCCACCGAGCGGAACGAGAGCGCGACCCAGCCGATCTGTCCCGCGCGGCGGACGATGAAGCGGCGCTCCCCCTGCTGGGGCGGCTCGTCCGTGTAGGTGCGCGGAATCGGCCGCTCCGAGCGGGGGATCGCGCCGAAATGCCGGTCGATCAGCGCGAGCGCCTCCGCCTCCTCGAAGTCGCCGATCAGGATCGCGGTCGCGTTGTCGGGATGGTAGAACGTGTCGTAGAACTCCTTCAGCCGGGCCGTCGACATCCCCTCGATGTCGCTCTTCCACCCGATCGTCGGATGGTGGTACGGATGCTCGCGGAACGCGACGGCGAACGACTCCTTGTACAGGACCTGAAACGGGCTGTTCTCGCCGCGTTCGAATTCGTTGCGCACGACCGTCATCTCGGGAACGCGGTCGCCGTCGCGGATGAATGAGCCGCGCATCCGCGACGCCTCGATCCGCATCGCGAGCGCGATCTGGTCGGAAGGGACCGTCTCGAAGTAGTTCGTCCGGTCGAACCAGGTCGTCGCATTGAAACGCGCGCCCACCGCCTCGAGCGTCGCGGCGATCTGGGTCCCCCGGTCGCGATTGAACTCCTCGGTTCCCTTGAACATCATGTGCTCCAGGAGGTGCGTCGCGCCCGTGTGGCCGACCGCCTCGTGCCGCGATCCGACGCGGTAGACGACGCAGAACGTCGCGACGGGCGCCACGCGGTTGGACAGGAGGAGCACCTGGAGGCCGTTGCTCCGCAGCCGGAGCTCGCGGATTCCTCCCTTTTCCTGGACGAAGTCGAATGCCGCATGCGGCGAAGCCGCTGAAACCATCGTTCCTCCGAATCCGTTGAGAAAAGAACGGAAATTAGGAACCGCCGGCGATGTCCTCGCCGCCGTCGACGCCGATCACGTTCCCGGAGATCCACCTCGTGTCTCCGGCACAGAGCGCGACGAGAGCGCCCGCCACGTCCTTCGGGGTCGTGAGCCGTTTCGCGGGGTGGATCCCGAGCACGCGGTCGATCATCGCCTGACTGCCGGGAATCTTCCGGAGCGCCGGCGTGTCGGTGACGCCCGCCCGGATCGCATTCGCGCTGATGTTCTTCGTCGCGAGCTCGACGGCGATCTGGCGGATGTGCGACTCGAGAGCGCACTTGGCCGCCGAAACCGCGCCGTAGGCGGGCCAGACGATGTGGTCGCCCGCCGACGTCATCGCGAAGATCTTCGCCGACTCGCCGAACAGATCCGCCTGATAGAGATCCTGGGTCCAGTAGACGAGCGAGTGCGCCATGACGTCGAGGGTCATCTCCATCTGCGGCTTCGCCATCGAGGCTTCCCGGCTCTCTCCGAAGAACGGCTTCAGGGTCCCGAACGCGAGCGAGTGGAGGAGCACCGTGACGCGCTGATCTTTCGGAACGTCGGCGAGCGCCTTCGCGATCTCCCCGACGACCTCGGCCCGCTTTCCCTCGTCGGCGGCGTTGACGTTGTAGAACTCGACGCGGGCGCCCTCCGCGCGGATCGCGGCGACGATCTCCTCGACGTGGGGAAGGGTCGCTTTCCGGTCGAGATGCACGCCGAAGATGTTCCAGCCCGCCGCAGCGAGAGCGCGCGCGCACGCCTCGCCGAATCCGGAAGAGGCGCCCAGAACGAGCGCCCAGCCCCTGTCTTTCGAATTGCTCATGACCGCCGCAGTCTATAGCACGTCCCCGATCGCGGACAGATGCAGCGACGCTCCTGCGCGTCCGGCTCGCGCGGCCCTAAAATACACGATTCACGCGGGATAGAGGCGGGTGATCCGCCGAAGTACGCACGGCAGTCGTGGTACCGGATCAAGCTGTCCGGCAGGCCTCGTTCGCCGGTGCCGATCGCGCTGCCCGATTGTTCGCCGAACCAATCGAGGCGAAGAATCTGCGATTCGGGAGCGTTGAGGCGCGGCGAGGCGCGAGCCCGGCGGGATGCGGGCCGGCCGCGGCGACCGGAGGCGTACTCGAGCAGTACGTCGCAGAGAGACGCCGACGGCACGCGCCCGCCCGGCTCGATGCATCG